>JAADYZ010000285.1 GCA_010092775.1 Chloroflexota bacterium | reverse complement strand
GGCGAGCACGAGGACGAACACGAAGAAGGTGAGCACGAGGACGAACACGAAGAAGGTGAGCACGACCATCATGACCACAGCGGCGGCGACCCACACACCTGGATGATCCCCAGCAACGTCATGACCTGGACGCACAACATCGCTGAGTCCCTTGCTACCCTCGACCCAGCCAATGCTGAAGCCTTTGAAGCAGGCGAGGAAGCCTACGAGGCTGAACTCGCTGAACTGGAGGCCTACGTACAAGAGCAGGTCGCCCTGATTGATGAAAGCGCACGCAAGATCGTGACCAATCACGACGCCTTCGGCTACTTTGCCGATCGCTATGGCTTTGAGGTGATCGGTACGGTGATTCCCTCTCAATCCACGATGGCTGAGCCCTCTGCTTCGGACCTAGCCGACTTGATCGAAGTGATGGAGGAAGAGGGCGTTACGGTCATCTTCACCGAGACGACCGTGAGCGACAGCCTGGCCAGAACCGTTGCTGACGAGATCGGCAGCGAGGTGCAGGTGCTGGTGCTGTTCACAGGTGCACTGGGTGGACCGGGCAGCGGTGCTGAGACCTACATCGATATGATCCGGTTCAACGTCGATCAGTTTGTCGCTGGATTGGCAAGCTAAGACTCCTCTGAGGTATATACGATGCAGTGTGGGCGTCTGGAAGTCCACACTGCATTTCTACTATTTTGAGGCAAAAATCTGTGTCACTCGAAAGCTATGGTGGGTCCTGTGTGGTCCCGGCCGTGAGCGGCCATCCAGCCCTCGTCATCCAAGACTTGACCTACTCTTACGGTAGCCAGGCCAAATCCGCCTTGTTCGAGGTGTCTCTGACAGTCCAGCGGGGCCAGAAGGTCGCGCTGATCGGCCCAAACGGGGCGGGCAAATCCACCTTAATCAAGTTAATCGCCAGCATGCTGCCCCTTCAGCAGGGCCAGATCGAAATCTATGGCAACGCGGTTGGCAAATGCCATCATCGTGTGGCTTACGTTCCACAGCGCAGCGACGTCGATTGGCAGTTTCCGGTCAGTGTGCGGCAGGTGGTCATGATGGGGCGCTACGCGCATCTGGGCTGGCTCAAATGGCCGGGCAAAGTGGATCGCGAAGCGGTGCAAAATGCGCTGGAGCAGATGGGCATGGCCGACTTTGCTGATCGGCAGATTGGGGAGCTGTCTGGGGGGCAGCAGCAGCGTGTGATGCTGGCCCGCACGCTGGCGCAAAATGCCGACCTGGTGCTGATGGACGAACCCCTTAACAATCTTGACGTCCCAACCCAAGAGTTGATCTTCCACGTGTTAGAGGATTTGACCGCCGAGGGAAAGACGGTGATTGTCAGTACACATGACTTGGGGGTTCTGCCGATCCACTTCAACCGGGCGATCTTTCTGGATCAGCGGGTGATCTCGGATGGGTCGGTTGAAGAGGTCCTGACTGCCGAGACGCTGGCCAGAGCCTATGGCGTACGACTCTGCACTGATCCTGAGACGGGGGCCGTCACCGTCGAGCAGCTCGTCAACAACCGCCCAGTCAGTCGTGGGGATACACATGGTCAGCTTTTTGATTGATCCTTTTAGCCTGAGCTTCATGCAACGTGGGCTGGTGGGCGGCATCTTGATCGGGATGACCTGCGCCGTGCTGGGGGCCTTTGTGGTGTGGCGAGGCATGGCCTTTATCGGTGATGCGATGGCCCACACGGTGCTGCCCGGTATTGTGATTGCCTTCCTGAACGGGGCCAGCTTGTTCGTCGGTGCGCTGATTGCAGGGATAGTCACGGCAGTTGGCATTGGCTGGTTTAGCAAAGATGGGCAGGTCCGCGAGGACTCGGCCATCGGGATTATGTTTTCAGGGTTGTTCGCGCTGGGGATCGCCTTGCTGAGCCGGGTCAACAGCTATCAAGACTTGTCGCATATCCTGTTTGGCAACGTACTCGGTGTGAGCTGGGGCGACATCGCTGCGATTACGGTGGTGCTGATCATCGTCGGGGCCGGTGTCGCGCTCTTTTACAAAGAACTCGTTGTGACCTCATTCGATCCTGGCCATGCGCGTGCCATTGGTTTGTCGCCCGCGACCGTGCGCTATGGGCTGTTGATTCTGCTCGCGCTGGCGGTTGTGTCTGGCATCCAGGCGGTTGGCGTGGTGATGGTCGTCTCGCTTCTGGTTACCCCTGCGGCCACCGCATCGCTCCTGACCAAGCGGCTCGACCAGGTCATCGTGCTGGGTGCGGGCCTTTCCGTCTTGGGTACGGTGACCGGCTTGCTCGCATCCTTCCATCTGGACATCGCAACGGGTCCTGTCATCGTGCTAACCCTGACAGGCTTCTTCATTCTGACCTTTCTTTTTGCCCCGAAGCAGGGCTGGCTGATGCGCCTGATGGATGGCGACCTGCCGAGGCGGGCCAACTAACAGGAAATTTATGGAAATCGTTGGGGTGTTTCGGTATTCTGAAGGCGTTCTGATGCTGCTTAAGCATTCGTAAGTTCCTGATTTGCATGAGGTTAGCATTCATCGCGTACCCCACCCTATCGATGCTTTTTTCGGCTGTCACCGAGTGATTTTGGCGCCCTTTGCAAGGGTCAACCCATTTTGCTTTTTCAGCCCCAAGTATGATAAACTGATCGTGGATGCAGAGTGCCTACACACTCAACAACTCAACGTCATACAACGCTGCACGCTAGCGGCCGTGCATGGGCAAAATGCCCAAGACGCCGCTCTCTAAGTGTGATACCCAGAGAGCGGAAGCCGTTACGAGTTTGTTGGACACCAATGAAAGTTGGGGGAACAGATGAGTGACGAAAAGAAAGAACAGTACTACTACCCAAATAAATGGTCGCGCGTAGTGCTGACCTCTGCTGAGGAAATTATGGGTGATAAGGGTGTCACGGCCCTGCTAAACATGGCAGGAAAACCGGAGTTAATCGACAACTACCCACCCGACAATATGAAGAAGGAATTTAGCTTCGAGGACTTCTCGCAGCTTCAGCAGGCCATGTGGGACATGTACGGCAAGCGTGGTGCGCGCGTCTTTGCGACGCGTGCCGGTGAACAGTCCTTTAAGGACGGCGTCTCACAGTTCCGTAGTGTTGCCTCTGCAGCCCAGGTTGCTATGAAAGTCGGCACACTGGAAGGCAAAATCAAGCTGGGCTTGGAATTCTTTCAGAAGTTCTTCAACACCGTGAGCGATCAGGTGGTTGAAGTGAAGGAAGATGACAAGCACTGGATGTGGATCATCAAGCGCTGCCCAATCTGCTGGGGGCGCAAGTCCGATGAGCCGGTGTGCTATCTGGCGGTGGGCGTGCTGCAAGGTGCGCTTGGCTGGGTGGCCGAAGGCAAGAAGTTCCGCATCATGCCGGTAGAGTGCATCGCCAAGGGTGACCCCGCCGGTGTGATCAAGATTGAGAAAGTGCCCGTCGAATAACTCGAAGGGTTTGAACTGGCAGAATCATACCAAACGGCCCGCTGTTTGGTATGATTTTCTATCTGAAAGACCATCTTGAGGCCAACATGATTGAATGCCCAAATTGTGGCCATTCCAACATTGAAGGGGCTTTGACCTGCGAGAAGTGCGGCTTCACCCTCTGGGGCAAGCCTGCGGACTCCAGCCACACTGAACGCCTGGAAGATCAGGCAGACGAGTTCAGCATCAAGTCAGGTTGGGGCACAGCCACCTTCGAGAATCATAACCAGATCATTATCCACATCGAAGAGCGCCCCGATCCCATTGTGGCGCTGCTCAGCGACGAATTCACCATTGGCCGGATGGATAAGGCCAGTGGGACCGCCCCAGATTTAGACTTAGGCCCCTTCAATGCGGGCGAAAGAGGCGTTTCGCGCATGCACGCCGTCCTGCGACGTGGCGATGATGTCGTGTCGATTGTGGACCTGGACAGCTCCAACGGGACCTACCTAAACGGGCAGCGTCTGGCCGCGCATCAGCCGCGCTTGCTGCGTGACGGTGACGAAATCCGGGTCGGGCGGCTCGTGATGCACATTTATTTCAAGTGATTGTCCACTAAGCTAAAACTCTGAGGGGCACGCCGGGCGTGTCCCTATTGCTGTCTGCTCCTATCTGATGCACTGCATCCAACACACTCCCCTTACAACCGAGCCGAGGTGTCACCCCATGAGCCTTTCGATTGATCAACAGATCACATTCTTTGGTACAGAAGACCTGGAAGAGACTGGGCGCTTTTATTCTGAGGTGTTGGGGCTGAAGCAGGTCCTTCGCCAGCACGATTGCGCTATCTGGCAGGTTACTGAGACGGCCTTCGTCGGCTTCTGCCAGCGTGAGACGGTCAAGCTCGATGAGACGTCACGGGTCATTTTCACGCTGGTCACTGATGAAGTGGATGCCTGGTATGAGCACCTCAAGCAGCAGGACGTGAACTTCACCAAGGAACCAGGTAAGGTCGAGAAATACGACATCTACAATCTATTCGTTACCGATCCAAACGGTTACTTAGTCGAGATTCAGCGCTTCAATCAACCCTTTCCCTAGAGAGCTATGTCGCGCATTCTGGTCGCTGGCCTAATCAATCACGAGATCACGCTCCAAGTCGACGCCTTTCCTGTACCCTACTATCCGGTACGCTATGCTTTTCATGCTGTTAACAGCACAATCTCCGGGGTAGGTTTCAACATCGCGAAAGCCCTGACCACACTGGATGATGATGTCTCCTTTCTGTCGATTCTTGGGCGCGACACCGCCGCTGATCTGACTGACCTAGCCTGCCAACAAGTCGGGCTACCCCAAGCCGGGCTGCTGCGCCTGATGGATCAGACCGCACACTCGGTAATCATCTATGATGCTGAGGGTCGGCGTCAGATCAATGTGGACCTGAAAACGATCCAAGAGACGCCCTACCCCGCCGAGCCTTTTGAAGCTGCCTTGGCACAGTCTGATCTGGCGGTCCTGTGCAACATCAACTTCACCCGACCCTATCTGAAGCAGGCTCGACAGCTTGGCGTGCCCATCGCAACCGATGTACACACCATCAGCGACATCAACGACGAATACAACAGCGACTACATGCGAGCGGCGACCATCTTGTTCCAGAGTGACGAGAACCTGCCCTGCCCACCAACCGACTGGATCCGGCGAGTGCAAAACCACTATGAGACAGCGATCACTGTGGTTGGCTTGGGTGCAGGGGGTGCCTTGATTGGGGTGCGGGAGGATGGCTATCTGGAACACATGCCCGCGCATGTGACACGTCCTATCCGCAATACAATCGGCGCGGGCGACGCTCTGTTCTCTGCTTTTGTACACAGCTATCTTGCCAATGGCGACCCCTACCTAGCGCTGCGCAAAGCGACGATCTTTGCATCATGGAAGATTGGTGAGGCTGGGGCCGCCGAGGGATTCTTGTCGCCTGCTGCGCTGGATGAACTCTATCAGTCCTTGCACTAAACTGAGTCCGCCGCAGGATCAGACTGCTGCGAGCGGGCGATTCGTTCATGAGAGGAGCCAAAACCAATGCGTAAAGAAGTGATCCTGGTCACCGGGGCTGCCGGTGAGGTCGGACAAGCGTTGATCGAAAGCCTGGCCGCTGCGGGCTATGGCAACATCCTGGCCTTAGACATCAAGGCCGTCCCAGCGGAGATTCGCGCCCTGTGCCACGAAGAGATTGTCGGTGACATTGTGGACGACAAGCTGCTGAACCGCCTGGTGGCCGAATATGCGATCCCTCAAGTATTTCACATGGCTGCCCTGCTATCCACTCGCGCGGAGTACACACCAGAGACAGCCCATCGCGTTAACGTCGAAGGGACGCTGAACCTGCTGAAGCTCAGTGTGGATCAGGCGACCTGGATTGGTCAGCCGGTCAAGTTCATCTTCCCCAGCTCGGTGGCTGCCTACGGTCTGCCGGACCTGGAGACGAAACGGCGTGCTGGTGCGGTCAAAGAGGATGATTGGAACAAACCGACCACCATGTACGGCTGCAACAAACTCTATGGCGAGCACCTGGGCCGCTACTACGCCTACCACTACCGGCAGTTGGCGGCAGAACAGCGCCAGAACAGCATCGACTTTCGAGCGCTGCGCTTCCCCGGGTTGATCAGCGCCTTCACACTGCCGGCAGGTGGCACCAGCGACTACGGCCCTGAGATGATCCACCATGCGGCTCAGGGCAAAGCCTATCAGTCCTTTGTGCGTGAGGATGCACGCATTCCCTTTATGGCAATGCCGGACGCGGTAAAGGCCCTGCTCGATCTTCAGGAAGCTCCGCAAGACGCACTCACCCGCACCGTGTATAATGTGACGAGCTTCAGCCTGTCCGCCGCCGAGATTGCGGATTATGTTCGCGTGGCCTTCCCCGCTGCACAGATCAGCTTTGCGCCAGATGTGCAGCGGCAGGGCATCGTGGACACCTGGCCGGAGGATCAAGACGACAGCGCTGCACGCGCGGATTGGAACTGGCAGCCTGATTACGACGCCGACCGCGCCTTTGCCGAATACTTGATCCCGAACATTCGCCAGCGTTACGTGGAAAAGGCTTGAGCCTAAGCAATCGACCCAAGGAGGAGAGACCCCATGTTAAGCACCTTGCCCCCCAATACCGATACCGTTCTGGATTGGGATTGGGGCATGTACAAGCCCTATTTTGATGAACTGCTCAACGCCTCGCTGACCGAAGAGACCGTCTTTGATTGGCTCAAGGGTTGGTCACGGCTGATCAGCTTGGCGATCGAGGCGGGGTCGCGGATGCACGTGGCCCATACCATTGACACCAACGATGCGATGGCCGAACAGCGATTCCACTTCTTTATTCAAGAGGTGCGCCCCGAGATCGAACGGGCCGACAACGAACTGAACAAGCGGTTCCTCGCGTCTGGGCTGGAGCCGCAGGGCTTCGAGATGGCGCTGAAAGCGATGCGCGCGGATGACGAGAACTTCGCCGAAGAGAATCTGCCCCTGCTTGCTGAGGAAGCGACGCTCGAACTGCGTTACAACAAGATCATGAGTGAACAGACCATCGAGTGGGAGGGCGAGGAGCGCACCCTATGGCAGATTGGTAAGGTCTCGCAGAACCCAGATCGAGCGCTGCGGGAAAAGGCCTGGCGCATGGCCTCGGATCGGATGCTGCAAGATCGCGAAGCAGTTAATGAGAACTACGTCAAGCTGCTGGACCTGCGCCAGCGGATTGCTCGGAATGCTGGCCTGCCGGATTACCGAGCCTACATCTGGAATGAGAAGCGCCGGTTCGACTATTCCCCAGAGGACTGTGTTACCTTCCAGAACGCCATCGAGGAGGTGGTGGTCCCTGCCGCTGGGCGTCTGTACGAAAAGACACGGGCGGCTTTGGGCGTCGAGACGCTGCGCCCCTGGGACATCAACACCAACCCCATCAACAACGTCGATCAGGCCGTCGATCCTTTCGGTCGTCCGCCTCTAGCTCCCTTTGCCGACGGATCGGATTTGGCGAAAAAGGCACAGCAGGTGCTCACCCAGGTTGATCGGGACTTTGGCGATTATCTCAAGACGATGATCGATGAGGGCCTGCTCGACCTGGACAATCGCAAGGGCAAGGCACCTGGTGGCTACTGTACCTCCTTCCCGGTACGCAAACGCCCCTTCATCTTCATGAACGCGGTGGGCATCCATCAGAATGTGGTGACCATGCTGCACGAGGCGGGTCACGCGTTCCACGCCTTTGAAGCATCCACTATCCCCTATCATTTGCAGCGGCGCGCGCCGATGGAGTTCAATGAGGTGGCCTCGATGGCGATGGAACTGCTATCGGCCCCTTATTGGCAGAAGGAGCACGGCGGTTACTACGACGAACTAGACTATGTTCGCGCCCGCACAGAACATCTTCAGCGCATCATCATGTTCTGGCCTTACATGGCGGTGGTCGATGCCTTCCAGCATTGGGTCTATAGCAACGTCGAAGTGGCGAGTGATCCGGCTAACCTGGATGCCAAATGGGGCGAGCTATGGGATCGCTTTATGCCGCATGTGGATTGGACCGACCTAGAGGTTCACAAAGTTACGGGTTGGCATCGCAAGCAGCACATCCATCGGGCACCTTTCTACTATGTTGAATACGGGATGGCCCAGCTTGGCGCGGTGCAGGTCTGGGCCAACGCCCTGAAGGATCAGGAGGCCGCGGTTGCAGCCTATCGCAGCGCGCTGGAGATCGGCGGGCGCGAGCCGCTGCCCAAGTTGTTCGAGGCCGCAGGCGCACGCTTCGCCTTCGACACAGACATCCTCAAGATGGCGGTCGATCTGATTGAGGAGACACTCACCTCGCTCAACGCGAAAATGAACTAGGGAGCCTGACGAGGCACTCCGCACGATAAGGGGGTGCCTCTTTTTGATTATGACCGACAACAGCCCACAACTCAGTCAGCCACCTGACCAACCCGATCCGGGATTGGGGGGTGAGCGGGGCACGCTGCATTTGGTCGAGATGCTGAGCCACGATGATGCACAGGTTCGCTTCAATGCGGCCCAGAAGTTGACTCGTCTCGGCGACGAGAGAGCCATTGCAACCTTTGTGGCTATTGTCGACAACCGAGATGAGGAGACCCGCCTGCGCGGGCGCGCCGTCGAAGCACTGGCCAGCTTCCAACGTCCCGAAATCGAGGACCGGCTGGCCGAGTTGATGCACTCTGACGACGAACCTTACGTCGTTCAACAGGCAAGCGACGGCTTATATCGACTCAATCGGGATCGACTGCGCCAAATCGGCATGCAGTTGATCGCCCATGACCAGTCGGATGCATTTCAATTGCGTGGTGTGGATGTCCTCAGAAAGTTTCGCCGTGAGGATGACGTCTTCGAGACCCTTAAACACACGATGCGGCACTCGGCCCATGAACGGGTGCGTAGTCAGGCGATCGAGGTGTATCGGCTGCAAGGTCGCCCGGAGTTGTATGATACGATGATCGACGCGCTGCGCGATGAAGCAGCAGGGGTACGGGCGGGCGCCGCCTGGACCTTGGGAGTCATTGGAGACAGGCAAGCCATCGCAGCGATTCTGCGGTTGCTGCACGACGAGGATAATCAGGATTGGCACACGCAATCCAGCCTGGTACGGGCGCTGGCCATGTTGGGAGAGCCGAGCGTGATCGAGGTGATTGTGCACAATATCTGGCAACGGCTAGACGATCCGCACTCGGTCAACATCAATCTCTTGATTCACTCGGTGGTTGGCGCAGGTGAATTGGGCGACCGCAGCGCCGTGCAAGCCCTGATCGCCTTACTTGATAGCATGACAGACAGCGATGACATTGTGTTCGTTGTTCAGGCTCTGGAGCGCTTGGGTGACCAGCGCGCAGTCGAGCCGCTGATCCAGCTTCTTGACCGTCTTGCCCAGCGCGACGACGACGCAAGCTATACGATCGAGAAGGTGCTCAACGCCCTCCGCTTGCTGGCCGGACCAGCGGCAGTCCCGCATTTGCAGCGCTTCGTCGCTGGGTCAGCGCTGCAAGGTTTGGAAGAGCGCAGCCGCACAACGATGCAGGCGCATATGGCGGGCCTGCTGCTGGCAGTCGGTCAGGTAGAGTATGTCCCCTTGTTAATCGAGAGCCTGGTCAAACTTGGTTGGGGTTTTTACGAGTGGCGGCCAGGGCGCGAGCTTGAGGACTTACAGCGCTATATGCAGGATGCCGACGCTGAGCTAATCCTGCCAGCCCTTGAAGGCTTTATGCATAATCCCGATCTCGATGGCGACACGCGCGAATGCGTCCTGGATGTCGCTGGCGCGCTCGACCCGGACCACTCGCTTGCTTACATCGAGCGCTGGATGAACCGTTTTCCCGAAATCGGGGGCTACGGCGTTGGCCTGCTGCTCGATGGGATCAAGACCAAGGCGGCAGTGGAGATTGCGCAGGCCTGGAGTCCACCGGATGAAGAAGCATAGAGCGACGAAATGACGGATAACAGCCCGCAGCTCAGTCAACCGCCTGACCAGCCAGATCCGGGCTTGGGTGGTAAGCGACGCACGCTGCATCTGGTCGAAATGCTGCAACATGAGGACCCCGACGTTCGAGCCGAGGCAGCAGAAAGACTAGCAGAGCAAGGCGACGAGCGCGCTATGAGTGTGTTGTTCGGTTTGATCGATGAGGTTGACTTAGGCTATCTGATGCGCCGCCGCGCGGTGCGGGCGCTGGCGTCAATCAACCGCATTGAGGTAGTCGACAAACTGGTGACAGTAGTCGAGACGGATCCAGTCGAAAGCCTGGCGGTAGATGCGATAGACAGCTTGCACCGGCTGGCACCAAATCGACTAAAGATCGTGGGGTTGCGCTTGCTTGAAGCACATCATCCAAACGAGCGGGCGCGGCGCGGCGTCACCGCATTGCGCAGCCTGCGCCATGATCAGGACATACGGATTGTGTTGAATGGCTTGATGTGCCACGATGATCGGCGTGACGTACGCGCTCAGGCTATTGATGCCTACCGTTTGGAGCCGCATGCCGATCAGGTTGACTTGTTCATGACGGCGCTTGAAGACGAGTTCTATATAGCCCGTGCTTATGCAGCCTGGGCACTCGGCGTCCTTGGCGAGCGGCGAGCGATCCCTAAACTGCTAGGCTTACTGCGAACAATCGGTCCGCGTAACGACTTCGCCTTTAGCTACATCGTCAGGGCATTAGCTAAATTGCAGGCAGCCGAGGTTTCGCCCTACATCCGTGAGGTCTTTGCAAGACATGCCAGCGGAGACGACAGCATCAGCTATGGTCTCTTCGAACAATGCTTGGAAGCCGTCACGGAGCTAGGCGACAATGAGCTGATGCAGTTCTTGGTCGACCAACTTGCCCATGAAAACGACCCCGATTTCCAATACAGCATCGTTCGAGCTTTGCGGAACTTCAGCATCCCTAGCGCGTGCGATCCCCTGCTAGCCTTACTAGACAGCCTCACCGACGAGAAAGAATTCGACGCAATCGTGATCGACGTGCTACTGCTCAATCTAGCCCGGTTGAAGGACCCGACGGCTGTGCCTCATATTGAGGCCTTCCTTCAGATGATCCGCGACAATCGACTGGATGCACAGGGCGAGCAGGAGGTGATGGCCCTAACCCTGGCTGCATTGATCAGCCTCGGTGAGCTGCAACACTTGGATGGGTTTATTAGGCTCATCCAGCCTATAGGCTGGAATCATTCCAGGGAACTGCCTCATGAGGATTACAGCGAGATCGGCGATTTGCTGCGCGAGAGCGATGGCGCAGCGATTTTGGTCGCCCTGCAAGACTGGATCCGCCAGCCTGACCTCAGCGATGAGCTGCCCTGCCGGGCGATGGACTTGTCGGTCTTTCTTGGGGAAGAAATCGCACGTACTTTTCTGTCCGACTGCGGTCTGTGGTTCCCGCACCTAGACTGGTATGCAAGCGCTCTGCGCTTTGATGCCTTCGGACCCACCTTAGACGCCGCCGTGAAAGAAGCCTAGAGGCAAGTGGTTCATTTCGCGGTGCAAATCTACGCTTGTGCCTCATTGATGCAAGGCATTTAATCTACTATGATCTAGTGGTCTGTAAGCAGTTCTTAGCCACTTGTTTAATGCACTTTAGCGAACACAATGAGGGAGCAGCTCATGCACCGTCCCAATCCTCTCCTTGGGGCCCTGGTTGGTTTGTTGGCCGGGGCAGCGATCTCTGGAATATTCTGGTTTGCCTTCCACCTGTTGGGGCTGGCATTCGTCCCCTTTGACATTTTTGACGCCATGGCACGGGTCTTGCCTGGCCCGGTGATTACCTTCGGGATCGACACGATGGTCAACATGTTGATCTTGCTGAACTTCGACGTTGCAGAGACTGCAAAGACCGCTGAACATCTGATGGCTGTCGGGGCCTTCCTGGCTACGCTGACGGTCGCGGGGGGGCTGCTGTTTCTAGTCTTCGGCCGCACCGAACAAGAACAGGAAAGCTCCAACACTGGCCTGCTGGTTGGCGCTGTCATGGGTGTTGCGCTGGCGCTGATCACGATCAACTTCAATGTCGGCAGTACAGCCCCCGTCTTTCTGAGCGCTGCCTGGATCCTGGCGGGAGTGACAGCCTGGGGCTTCACAGTGGAACGCAGCTATCGAGCACTCAGCGTGCCAGCCACCGAGAGTGAGGGCGCGAAAGAGGCCGAAACTGGTGAAGAGGTCAGCACTGAGGGGATCAAGGTCGGTGAAGACCTGACCCTGGTACAGCAGAGCCGCCGCCGCTTCCTGTTGACGATGGGCGGCACCTCCGCTGCCATCTCGCTGGTGGGGGCTGGGCTTGGCGCAATCGCTGCCAACCGGCGCGAGGCGGCTATTGCCGAGCAAATCGCTGCTAGCGCTGAGTCGGGGCCAGATGAGGTTGATGGGGAGAGCGAGGGCGAATTCGACGCGGACGCACTGCGCCAGGAAGCAATCGAGTTGCCAAACGCAAACGCGAGCGTCGAGCCGGTGCCGGGCACCCGCCTTGAATACACACCCCTTGAAGATCACTATCGGATCGACATCAGCACGGTGCCGCCGACCATTATCGGCAGCAACTGGGTTCTCCCGATTACGGGCCTGGTAGCCAACCCATTGGAACTGACCTTGAACGATCTGAAGACTCGCTATGAGCCTCGCGAGGAGTTCGTGACCCTGGCCTGCATCTCCAATCGCATCGCTGGTAATCTGATCAGCACAATCCTGTGGACCGGCGCAAGTTTACGCGAGATTCTGGCTGATGCTGGCCCGCTAGAAAGCGCCCGCTATCTGATCATCCATAGCGCGGATGGCTTCCACGAGACGGTTGACCTGGAATTAATCAATCTAGATGAGCGCATCATGCTGGCCTACTTCTGGGACCGTCAGCCTCTGCCGCGCCGCAACGGCTTCCCACTGCGCATTTGGATCCCCAATCGCTATGGAATGAAACAGCCCAAGTGGATCACTGAGATGGAAGTTGTGGCTGAATACGAACCTGGTTATTGGGTGGCTCGCAATTGGGACGAGGACGCCTTCATGCGGGCGACCTCGGTGATTGATACGGTTGAGCAGATTGACGACGAGACGGTTGGCATCGGTGGGATTGCTCACGCGGGCGACCGCAGCATCTCACAAGTGCAGGTTCGGATTGACGGCGGCGAATGGCAGGATGCCGAACTGCGCGACCCGCTCTCCAACGCAACCTGGGTCATCTGGCGCTATGAGTGGACCTTCGAGGCGGGCTCACATAGCTTCGAAGTCCGCTGTGTCGAAGGAGATGGCACCCCGCAAATCGAGGCCGTTGCATCCCCCCGGCCTAGCGGCGCGACAGGCATCCACCGAGTGACCGAGACACTTTAGCTCTACCCGCGGACGTTACAATGATGGGGCATAGTGCGACTATGCCCCATTTTGCTTTGATTGCTCTCCATCACGAGGAAGGAAGATCCGATGCAAGTCATGATAACGGGTGCCAATCGTGGGATTGGCCTCGAATTCGTTCGTCAACTTCTCGAACGCGGCGACACAGTTTTTGCTACCGCACGCCAACCCGATGAGGCGTCAGCACTGGGCCACCTTGCAGACCTCTACCCGGACCACCTGACGATAGCGGCGCTTGATGTGACTGACCCGAGCAGCATCGAAGAGGCCTATCAAGAGATTGGCACGCAAACAGAACGTTTAGACCTGTTGATCAACAACGCAGGGATGTTGGTCAGAGGCGAACGCTTTGGCATCCTCGAACACGATACACTGCTCAACACGCTGCATACCAATGCTGTGGGTCCAATGCTGGTGGCACAGCGCTTCTACGATCTCTTAAAGCACGGTGCGCAGCCCAGATTAATCAACATGACCTCGCAGCTCGGATCGATTGCACGGGCACGTGGCGGGGGCAACTACAGCTATAATGCCAGCAAGGCCGCGCTGAACATGCTGACCCGCATGACAGCATTGCGCATCAAAGATGAGGGAATCATTACCATCATGATGCACCCCGGTTGGGTGCGCACAGATATGGGAGGGGACAGTGCAAGCTTGAGTGTGGTTGAGTCCGTGACAGCTATGCTGACGGTCATCGACGCTTTGACCCTGGAGGATGCCGGTCGATTTTTGCAGTGGGACGGTTCGGAACTGCCCTGGTGATCAACGCTTCCAGTGGTAGGGGAATTTCTCCTGGATCCGCCAAATGACCTTGCGCGACTCTTCTGGGCTAATGCCCCGAGCGACCACCTGAGCCATGCTCTGCTGCGTCTGTGGATCGTTGTAGCGAAACGCTAAACCACCGGGCCAGAAAGGCGAAACACCCAGATTGTCGATCTGTGCACGCAGGTATTTCTCTTGACGGCGGAATAGAAGGGCCTGCCGAACGACCGTCAACGCGCTATGATCGACTTGGAGCACTTCTTGGCCGAAATGCACCCACATTCGCCAGTAGCCCAGCGCTAAGCCGACGGCAGTCCACATTCCCAAGACCAGAAGGCGCGGGCCAACCTCTGTGTTGGGGTCTTGATTAACGGCTTCCCACATTACGTCCAGGGCCAGGCGGAACAAGGTTTGCTCGGCTAACAGCCAGATCAAAAACACCATCACGGTTTGGAACCAATCCGCGAAGCGCTGCGCTCTGCGGATGGTGATCGTCAGTTGGCTGTCCCGGTCAACGATTTCCACCATTTTGTCACGTCACTTTCTACGCGAGCTGAGGTGTCTCCAGCTCGGCCAGCAAGCGCAGCAGCGACGTAGTGAGCGAATCAATGGTAAATGGCTTCGGTAGGACGGCGGCTTTGAAGCGGGTTATGACTTCGTCTTGCATGTCGGAACGCGCAGTAACGAACAGGACCGGCACATCGGTCAGCAATGGATCAATACGCAGCAGCTTGACCAGGGTCAAGCCGTCCATGCCGGGCCGGTTGATGTCAGTCATCAGGATCGAGGGACGCCTCAAATGCATGAAGTTGAGGGCCGCCGCGCCATCGGTGAACGAGACGTAGCGTCCAGATGTCCTTGATTCGACCGCGTAGCGAGCGACCATCAAGACGGCTGGCGTATCGTCAACATGAACAATTAACGGTTGGCGAGCGGAGACTAGCGACTTGGGGCGAGGTATGATTCCGCGCTGATCAACGTTTGGGGTAGTCACAACACAACCTCTCCAATGAGTGCAGGCGATGATCATTCGATGACATAGAGAGTGGCCCAGAGACAGTGTAAGCCGGAGTAGAAAGATTGGATTGAGTCTCATCCGGAATAGCACTGGTTGACCGTTCCTTCTCAATCTTAACACCAATCGGAGCATCTATCATTAGGCTAACAGATATTGAAGCCCAGAAGTTAAGCTGCTTACAATGCGCTAACAGCGGCCTCAGCGAGCAGGTTGGCAGGCAGGATGTGTGTTAGCATGAGTCTAGGTGGTGCAGAGCGCCGCCCTAGCTAGCGTACCGATGGATTTCTGGAGGATTAGTGGATGTACAGTCCCGACCACACTGGGCCACTTTCAGCGCCGATAGACAACATGGCATTCATCGAACCGGGGCCTATGAACCATACCCAAGTTGCACAAATAGTGTACGAAGTCCTGCCACCAGACCTCGAGTTGAACGAGAGCAAAACCTGGCGGGTCATGCTTGCACCAGCGAACATCAATTATCGCGATCAACGCGCCATCGAGATCCGCAGCGACATCGTCGTTGGTTTTGATCCATCCGATGACGGGCAGATCGATTTGAATCTGGCCTCCTGGGAGGCCCAGAATTATGGGGTCAGCCGTCGGCACGTCAAGCTGCGCCCAAGCCGTAACAAGCTCTTCGCCATTGACCTGGGCAGCACCAACGGCACCCACATTAATGGATTGCCACTGGGCCTGGGGTGGGCTTATGCCCTGCGTGACCGCGACTTGATTACCCTTGGACGGCTCAATTTACGCATCCGGATCGTCCATCGACCGTAGTGACCAAGCTGTTGGGAGACACACCAAAAAGCCAGCCTGCAAAGGGGCTGGCTTTTTGGTGGAGTGCGCAGGTTGACGGCAGCGATCGTGCTCATTAGAATTCCTGGACTACTACTCTAAGTCATAGGAGGCACATCGCTATGCCCTTAAGCCAAGCCCTGAACGACGCGCTGAATGCCGAAATCGGATTGGAATTCGCCGCCCATCACCAATATCTGGCGATCGGCGTGTATTTTGCCGGGCTCAGCCTGGATAACCTGGCGAGCTTCTTCTTCGATCAGGCTGAAGAAGAGAAGATGCACGGCCTCAAGCTGCTGCACTACATCGTCGAGGTTGATGGAACCGTTCAAATCCCAGCCGTTCCTGCACCACAGTCTGAGTTTGAAGCAGCCCTGGAGGCCGCAGACTTGTTCGTTCGTCAGGAAGAAATGGTCACTCAGAAGTTCTATGAGATGGCTAAGCTGGCCGAGGAAGATGGCGACTACATCACACGTGGCTTTCTGGATTGGTTCATCACCGAGCAGCGTGAGGAGATGGCGACATCCAAGAAGCTGTTCGATTGGATCAGGATGAGCGGCGACAATCTGATGCTGGTTGATCTGCGCATACCCGAGCTTGAAGCCGCCAGCGCTGAGGCAGAAGCCGAAGCGGAGTAGGCGCAGTTCCGCAAAACAGGGAATCAAAGAGGGGCTCCACCGGCGTGGTCGCCCCTTTTGTTAGCCTCTTACTCGACTGAACCTTCGTAAATGCCCATAATCGTATCGATGAATTTCAGTGCATCGTCCCAGGTACGCTGGAAGGCGTTACGACCAATGATCGAACCGAACGAGCCACCGTCGCGAATGGCGCGGGTCTCGTTGAAAACGGCCTCATCATCCTTGGCCGCACCGCCGGAGTGGATCAACACGCGGCGACCATCGAAAGTGGTCTTGACCAAATAGCGGACCCGTTCGGTCAGGGTGCCGTAGGGAATACCAGCGGCCTGAAGCGCTTCGCCGGACTTGGCATCAAAGATGTGATCGGTCGGCAGCTTGACCTTGACCACATGCGCACCCAATTGGCAGGCAATGTGAGCGCCGTAGCTGATGGCATCCAAAGAGGTTTCGTCGGCCTTCTGCATCGACGCGCCACGCGCATAGGACCAGACGATCACCAGCAGGCCATTCTTCTTGGCTTCGCGGGTCAGTTCGCGCAGCTCAGCGTATTGCAAGCGGCGATCGGCGGTACCGGGGTAAATGGTATAGCCGATACCGATGCAGCCCAAACGCAGCGCATCTTCGACGGACGCCGTCACAGCACCGAGCGGATCAACTTCGTCTTGTAGAATGTCGTGGTTATTCAGCTTCAGGATCAATGGAATCTGGCCAGCGAATTCAGCGGCGCCAGCTTCCAGGGCGCCCAAGGGGGCCGCATAAGCGTTGCAGCCAGACTCCAAGGCCAGGCGGTAGTGATAGAGCGGATTGTAGGCGTCTGGGTTGGGAGCGAAGCTGCGTGTTGGGCCATGTTCGAAGCCCTGGTCAACGGGCAGAATAACGATCTTGCCGGTACCAGCCAGGCGACCACTATTCAACAGGCGATACATGTTGGTCAGCACACCGGGATTCTCACCCTGGTACCAACTCATGATCTCCTCAATGGTATGAGTGGGGGCAGCAGTCAGTGTCATGTTTCTGAGTTTCTCCTGAATGAGACGTTCTTTTGGAAGGTCGCTGCTATTATAACAGCCCAGCGACCAGCCTCAAATATGATCAGCCTGTATAATCAACAATGCACGATTATCTAGCCAGGGCAATCTAGGTCATGCCAACGCGACACAAACTCAATAAGCTCACCATTAGGGGCTTCTACTCCATCCAATGGCTGGAAGACTTTGAGTTGAATGACCTTAACCTATTGATTGGTCCCAATGGGTCAGGCAAGAGCAACTTTGTTGCCTTCTTCAAGATGCTAGGCGAGCTTGCCGAGCAACGCTTGGCTGTATGGGTCAATGCACAAGGCGGAGCAGACCGAATCGTCTCTTTTGGAGTGAAACAGACCAATCAGTTGTCCGCAATGCTCTGGTTTGGGCGCAACGGGTATGAGTTCACGCTCTTACCCACGGTCGATAGTCGATTAATCTTCCGCGAAGAGTGGCTGCACTTCGACGATGGTAGTCCGATACAGATCGGAGTCGGGCACGATGAGTCGCGGCTGGCAGAAGAGAGGGTTCCAGGGGAATGGCGGCGCGCCGACTATGTGTATGACTCAATCTCAAGCTGGAAAGTCTACCACTTCCATGACACCAGTGACAGCGCTGGCGTGAAACGTCCTGGCAGCATTGACGACAATCAACACTTGCGGACTGACGCCTCCAATCTTGCCGCCTATCTGTTGCGCCTCCGGAGGACCTATCCAGATGTCTACAAGCAAGTACGCAGGACCGTCCAACTTGCGCTTCCTTTCTTTGGCGATTTTGTACTGCGGCCACAACCGGACCGTGCCGGCAATGAACTCGTGAGACTGAACTGGCGGCATGAAGGAAGCGACTATCCCATGTGGCCCTCACAGCTCTCGGACGGGGCTCTTCGCTTTGTCTGCCTAACGACGGCTTTGCTTCAACCTGATCCGCCATCAACGCTCATTATTGACGAGCCTGAACTGGGTCTTCATCCGTATGCTATCAGGCTGTTAGGGTCCTTGATACGCTCAGCTTCCAAGCGGATGCAAGTGATTGTTTCAACACAGTCCGTCCCCCTGGTCGACGAGTTTGAATTGAGCGATCTCATCGTTGTTGAACGTGATCATGGCGCATCCGTCTTCAATCGTCTGGATGTAAATGAACTCAAACACTGGCTAGATGACTACACATTGGGCGAATTGTGGGAGAAGAACATTCTCGGTGGCCGACCCCGATGATCCGGGTGCATGTGATCTGTGAGGGCCAAACCGAGGAGACCTTCACTCACGAATTACTTGCGCCCCACTTTCAGGCGATGAACGTGGACCTTCGCCCCTCCTTGGTGGGCAACCCTGGGCATAAGGGTGGCGTGGTCAAGTTTGAGCGGGTGCAGCGAGATATTCGAAACCGCTTGCGGGGAGACAAAACAGCCTATTGCACAACGTTTTTCGACTTTTACGGCCTTGATTCTGTTTTTCCTGGAAAACGGCTCGCCACCGGCTCCACAGCGAGCAAGCACAGGATCGTTTGCATGCATCTACAAAAAGAACTGTCAAAGAGCCTTGATGAGAATGCCCTCCGCCGGTTCATACCCTATGTGCAAATGCACGAATTTGAAGCCCTGCTATTTAGTGATCCGCAGCGGCTGGCCACAGGTCTCTACCAAGAGACGCTAAGAGAGGAACTTGAGACTATTCGTCGTGCCTTTGGTTCTCCGGAAGACATCAATGATGCACAAGATAGCTGTCCCAGCGCTCGGCTCACAAGGTTGGTATCGGGATACGAGAAGCCGACCTATGGTGTATTGGCGGCATTGGAGATTGGCCTGCCAGCCATCCGTCGTGAGTGTCAACTCTTCGACAAATGGATTAAACAACTCGAACAGCTTTCAGCGCAGCGAGCCGACTTATGACTTCTGAAACACCGATTATCGCCAAGCGCCGGCCGGCCATCGTGGATTTGCAGCCGGGTGTGGTCTATCGCTGGTGTGCCTGTGGTCGGTCGGAAGATCAGCCCTGGTGTGATGAATCGCATCGGGGGACCGGCTTGGGACCAATCGAGATTGTGGTAGACGAGCCAACCCGGGTGGCGCTGTGCCAGTGCAAGCAGTCCGGAAAGCGACCGCATTGCGACGGTCGGCATGGCGATGTATAGATTTGGGGTTGAGGCACCATAAGGTGGCACGCTAGATTCTCTTGTGTACGAAAGCAGATCAACTATAGGAGGAATCTGAGAATGCCGACCATTTCCGTAACAGATGGGCCGCAATTTGAGGCCGAAGCAACAACCCGGCTGGTCATCGCGTTAGAGGACAACGGCGTTGATATCTTGCATCGCTGCGGGGGAAACGCCAAGTGCACGACCTGCCGCGTGACCTTCGAGGCTGGCGAGTCAAACAAGATGACGGAGGCAGAGCAGGAACGCCTGGGCGAAAACCTAGGCGAATTCCGCTTGAGTTGCCAGATTCTGTGCGAACAGGACATGCGCGTCACCCCAATCTATCGCCTGAGCGAGTCGGAGATGGATGATGCTGGCCCGCGCCCGGCGGATCACATCACGCCGGAGCCAGTCTGGACTGAGACCTAAGGATTGCAAGGTCAGTCTTCCGAACGAAAAGCCGGGCTCGCAGTGGCCCGGCTTCTTGATTCGGATTGCAGGTTCGCCGCTATAAGCTACTCGATGGTGAAGGGGCCGGGGCCCAAATCCACGATGATGTCGATCTGGTTGCGGGCCGCGGCATTGACAAACTTGACGAAATCAGGCCGGTAGGCATCGTCGAACCAGGCCATACGGTCCTCGAGCCAGAGCTCCGATTGCTCGAGCGTGTCACGCCGCTCCACCAAGGCGGCGGT
>JAADYZ010000284.1 GCA_010092775.1 Chloroflexota bacterium | reverse complement strand
GATAATCACTTCGACCCAACAGCCTAGAAATGTCACAATTGAATCACAGAGGAGTTCAGAGCGTATGTCACGTACTATTGTTGTTACGGGGTCTGCTTCCGGTATCGGCAAAGCCACAGCCGAGCTGTTTGTTTCGCAGGGCCACAGCGTGATTGGTGTCGACATCAAGGAAGCTGATGTTGTGGCCGATCTTTCCAATGCTGAAGGCCGTCAGAAAATGGTTGATGAAGTCACCGCCAAGACCAGCGGCGTCCTGGATGCGGTTGTCGCCTGCGCCGGTCTGTCTCGCCCCGACCCTATCACCGTAGCCGTCAACTATTACGGCGCGATCGCCACGCTTGAAGGGCTGCGTCCGCTGCTGGAGAAAGCGGATAAACCGCGCGCCGCTGTGATCGCATCGGTCGCTGCGACGTTCGAGAATGTCCCTGAACTGGTTGAAGCCTGCCTGAGCGGTGATGAGGCGCACGCCCTCCAAGTAGCCGACGGCAAAGGTGATGCAATCTATGCCTCGACCAAGAACGCTCTCGCTCAGTGGGTCCGGTTGACTGCCCCGAACGACAATTGGGCGGGCAAAGGCATCCTACTCAACACGATTGGACCAGGCGTGGTCGAGACGCCCATGACCGAGGCCTTGCTTGGTGACGAAGAGACCGTTGCCTTCATGCGCACGCTGATGCCTTTACCGCTCGGCAACCATGCCCAGCCAGAGGAAATCGCCCACCTGCTGGCTTTCCTAGTCAGCCCGGAAAACTCGCATATGGTCGGCCAGATGATCTACGTCGACGGTGGCGGCGAAGCCACCAAACGCGGCGCCGAGGTCTTCTAGACCAGACAGGATAGACGGATCACGAGCGCCCCGCCGTTCAGGCGGGGCGTCTTCGTTGGGCGCACATCGCACGTTGACCTGCGCGCCTATAGCAACACGCGTCGGCTGTCTGCGACCCGCCAACCCGCCGTTTAGAACCAAGCCTGCTTTGCTGAGGTCCGCATCGATCAGGCGCAGCCTTGGCGACGCGAGCAGCAATCCAGTCGTTGAGCGAGTTCATCCACATTGGCTCTATATGGTTCTATGCGTGGCTCTATCGCCGTGCTAGAATTCAAGTATGTTAAACTTTGCCATCCATCGTGACGATCCACAGCCAATCTATGAGCAGTTGAAAGCCCATCTGGTCCGGCAGATTGAGCATGGGGTGCTGGCCGCTGGCGAGCGTCTGCCCTCCTCGCGTGATCTAGCTGAGCAGCTCGGAATAGGGCGCATCAGCGTGGTGACGGCCTACGAGGACCTCAAGCTGGCGGGCTACCTGGAGGCGCGAGTCGGGCGTGGCACCTTTGTCGCTGAGCGAGAGATCGCTCCCGATGAACGTCCCGCCGCTCTCACCGGCAGCGCTGCGGATCGCAGCGAGGCCCTGCTCGATCTGATGAAGCTGGTCAAGCGGCCTGATGTGCTGAACTTCAGCCAGGGCACGCCTGCCGACAGCTTCTTGCCGGTCGATGTGGTCGGGCAGGCGATCAACCAGGTGCTTGCGCGTGATGGCGCGGCTGCCATCGCCTACGAAGCACCCAACGGCTATCTGCCGCTGCGCGAAGCCATCGCCGAACGGGTGGCGCAGGTCGGTATTCACGTTGATGCGGAAGAAGTACTGATCACGGGTGGCTGCCAGCAAGCCCTCGATCTGGCGGTGCAGGCCCTACTCAGCCCTGGCGATGTCATCCTGACCAGCAACCCCACCTACGCCGGGATGATCGAGATCACCCGCGCGCGGGGTGTCACACCGGTCGGTGTGCCCGTTGATGAAGACGGCCTGGTCACCGACCGACTCGAAGCCCTGATCATCGAGCACCGCCCCCGGCTGATCTACGTTGCGCCGACCTATCACAATCCGACCGGTACCGTGATGCCCCTCCATCGGCGGCGTCATCTGCTGCGGCTGGCCCAGCGCTATCATCTGCCGGTGCTAGAAGATGGGGTCTACGAGGATTTGTCTTATGTAGGCCACCCGCCGCCGCCACTCAAAGCCTTAGATGACAGCGGCTTGATCTTGTACGCCAGCAGTTTCAGCAAGGTCTTGATGCCAGGGATGCGCATTGGCTACCTCCTGGCTGGCGAGCGCTTGTACGAGCGAGTCGCACGCGTCAAGCGGGCTGCGGATGTCTGTACGCCTGCCCTCAATCAGCGGGCGCTGCATGCCGCGCTGACAAGCGGTGCACTGGGCACACACTTGGCCGAGGTCAAGGCGGCTTGCATCCAAAGGAGAGCGGCCACCCTGGCGGCGCTGGCCCACTATTGGCCGGAGGTGCAGTTCACGCCAGCGGGCGGCGGGCTGTATCAGTGGTTGCAGTTGCCGCAGGTTGGGCCAACCGCCACCGAACTCTTCATTGAAGCGGTACACCAGGGCGTGGCCTTTGCCCCCGGCGATCTATTCTATGTGGGCGGCGGCGACAGTTATCATCTGCGCTTCAATATGGTGGCCCAACCACCGCATCTGATTGATGAAGGCGTAGGGCAGCTAGCTGACATCTGGCGTCGATTGGCTGAAGAACGCAGCTACCACGCTCACTCCACAACCCCAATGGTGCTCTGATGACGACCCAACACGCTGTGCGGCGCAGTGACCGTGCTCAAGACGATAGCTGGATTCGCGACTTTCTATCGCGTGCTGCCTTTGGCCAAGTGGCTTTTGTCAGTGATGGTCAGCCTTACATTAATGCGAATATCTTCGTCTATGATGAGGCGCAGCACGCCATCTACCTGCATACAGCGCATTTGGGTCGGACGCCAGGCGCACTTGAAGAGCCGAGCGAGGTGTGCTTCAGCACCAGCGAGATGGGCCGCTTGCTGCCTGCCTATGAGGCACGCGAGTTCAGCGTTGAATACAGGAGCGTGACAGTCTTTGGTAGAGCGCGCATCGTCCGCGATCAAGAGCAGGCGCGGGCAGCTCTCCATCTGCTGCTAGACAAATATGCGCCGCACTTGCAGCGCGGGCAGGATTATCTGGCGGTGACCGATGAGGAACTCAAGTACACGGCAGTTTATCGCATCGACATTGATCAGTGGAGCGGCAAGGCCAAGCAAGTCGCGGAGGATTTTCCTGGCGCGTTTTGGTATCAAGGTTGATCCATGTTTTAGGCAGGTGTCAGTCATATGACGTCGGCCTAAGGTTTGGATTTGGAACCAAGAAAGGAACAAACAAGAGATGTCTACCAACGGACAATCGAACGAGAACGGAACACAAAAAGGGACCTGGGCGGTCAAGAAAGGGCTAGCCCAAATGCTCAAGGGCGGCGTGATCATGGATGTAGTCAACGCCGAGCAAGCCAAGATCGCGGAGGACGCGGGCGCGGTGGCCGTTATGGCGCTGGAGCGCGTCCCGGCGGATATTCGGGCGCACGGCGGCGTCGCACGCATGTCCGACCCGGAGAAGATCATCGAGATCATGGAGTCGGTCACCATCCCGGTGATGGCCAAGGCACGCATTGGCCACTTCGTCGAGGCGCAGATTCTCGAAGCGCTGGGGGCTGATTATATTGATGAGAGTGAAGTACTCACCCCCGCCGATGAGAGCTACCACATCAACAAGCACGACTTTACGGTGCCCTTCGTCTGCGGCTGCCGCAATCTCGGTGAGGCGCTGCGCCGCATCGGTGAGGGCGCAGCAATGATCCGCACCAAGGGCGAAGCCGGTACCGGTGATGTGGTTGAGGCAGTGCGCCATGCCCGCACAGTGCTGGGTGAAATCCGACGCCTGCAGAACATGCCGCGCGAAGAGCTGATGACCTATGCCAAGGAGATCGGTGCGCCCTACCATCTGGTGCTTGAAGTGGCCGAGACGGGCGAACTGCCTGTGGTGAACTTCGCGGCTGGAGGGATTGCCACCCCGGCTGACGCCGCCCTGATGATGCAAATCGGTGTGGATGGCGTTTTCGTGGGCAGCGGCATCTTCAAGAGCGGTGATCCGGCCAAGCGGGCCAAGGCCATTGTCGAGGCGACCACCCACTACAACGATCCAGCGATCCTGGCCGAAGTGAGCAAAGGCCTGGGCGAAGCGATGGTCGGCATCAACGTCAGCGCCATGCCCGAAGAAGATCGCATCGCCGGGCGCGGCTGGTAAGCTGGCGATCATGAAAGTCGGTGTACTGGCCCTGCAAGGCGACTTCCGCGAGCACATCCGAATGCTGCGCCGTTTAGGCGTCACGGCGGTCGAGGTTCGTCAGGCGGAGCAACTTGCTGATCTGGATGGCTTGATCATCCCCGGCGGCGAGAGCACCACCATCGGCAAGCTGGCAACGCAGTTCGGCCTGATGGAGCCGCTGCGTCGCTTTGGTGCCGAGCGCCCCATCTGGGGGACCTGCGCCGGGATGATCTTCCTGGCGCGGGACATCGGTCGCGATCAACCCCTGCTCGGCCTGATGGACATCAGCGTCAATCGGAACGCCTTTGGCCGTCAGGTCGACAGCTTCGAGGCCGCTTTAGAGGTCAGCGGGTTGGAGGATCAACCCTTCAAGGCCATCTTTATTCGCGCGCCGCTGGTGACCGAAGTCGATGAACCGGCGGGTGTGGAAATTCTGGCCCGGCTTGAGGATGGCGGGATCGTGGCAGTCCGGCAAGGTCACCTACTGGCGACCGCCTTTCACACCGAACTGACCGGTGATGATCGTCTGCACCACATGTTTATCGAGATGATACAGAAGCATCAGCCGACGGCCGCGGCGTCTTAGCATCTTGATCCCAACCTAAGCGCTGGCGTACCCCTGGCCAAATTAGGGCCAGCAGGGTCGCCAGCGGTATGATTCCAGCGTAAAAGATGGCTGGTGAAATGCCGAAGAATTGCAGCAGCAGCCAACTATACGAGAAGGGGACCATCCAGAAGCCCGGGATAAAGAGCGCCATAAACACCGGATAGGAGTAAACGGCGAACCAATTCATGGAGAGGGCCGTCCCTAGCAGCAAGACGGTAGCTTGATCGCGTTTGCCGCGTACAAAGAACAGGCCCAAAAACCCCACGAGGCCTTCTGGGAAGCGGGCCGCCTGGCTCCAGATGTGGCCGGGTGCGCCGAACATACTCAGACGCTCCTGGAACCAACGCAGGGGCCAATCATAGCCATAGATCAAGAGCGACAGGACGAACACAGCCCCCGGAATGATCAGCGCACGCCACTCTTTGTGCTCGTACCATTCATAGAAGAGCAGCAGCAGGAAAACCAGACCGCTAATCTGCGGTTTGATCGACATCAGCAGCAGCCCGAATCCGCGCCAATAGGGATTCGGATTCGTCAGCGCAAGCACCAAGCCCACCAGAATGATGACATCAACCTGCCCCAGCCAGACCAGGGCCAGCGCAGGATAGGCAAACACCACTAACAGCCCGTTGACTTCCATTTGGCGGCTGGCCCAGAAGAGTCCGAGCACCGTCAAGATCGTCCAGACGGTCCACAACAGGCGCAGCGGGATCAACGAGAGAGGCCATAGAATCAGCGGTGTATGCCAGGGCGTAAAGCCACAGTCGAAGCAGCCCTGGGCGATCGGCAGATAGAAGTTGTAGAGGTCGTCGGCACCAATAAGGTTGAAAGCGATGAAGGCCTCTGTCACGATGGCAAACAAGAGGGCTACCATAATCACGATTGGCAGCGGTGGCTGGTAGTCACCACGCAGGGCCTCACGTATCGACCGTGCATATCGTCTGATCCACGTCAT
>JAADYZ010000031.1 GCA_010092775.1 Chloroflexota bacterium | reverse complement strand
GCTGGCCGGGCTGGTATTGCGCCAGCCGTTTCACCAGATCATTGCCAAGCGCCTCCACCTGGTCGATGGCGTCAGCGATTTGCTGATCCCACGTTTCGAGTTTATCCCGCTGCTCGTGGAAGACGGACCGCGCCCGGCGGATGAGGTAATCATGGTGGCGTTTTTCAACTGTCTCCAGTTCGTTTTGCTTGCGCAGCAGGGAGCGGGCATAGGCGCGTAACAGGCGGTGCTGGCTCAGTAGGGCCGGTTTCGCCTTGCTGCGCTCCAGCAGGGCATGATCCAGCAGATCACGCATTCCGGCGCGGTCCTCCTCATCCCAGATCACCATGAGGTGCGCTTCTGAGATGGGAGCATCGGGTGAAAGGGCGCCCAGAGAAGTGAATTGCCTGCGCCGTTTGGGATTTTCTTCAGCCTCACGACCCAGGTTGTCGAGCGTCACCTTGAGCGTGACCTCCACACTTGAGACCCGGCGGTCCCCTTCAGCGAAGTACAGGTCGCCCATCGGCTTACCGTCACGCCTTCCGGCATCATAGAGGGCAATCAGTTCACTGAGGTAATCCGCTGTCAGGTCGGTTTGCCATTCGTTTGCCGCCAGTTTAAGCGCCAGGGGGTGTCCCTCAAGAAGCTGTGCGACGCGACGGATCTCGGTTTGCAGGCCATCGGTCAGGGCCGGGGTGTTGATGATGTTGATGAACATCTGCATCGCTTCGTCCTGGTTGAGCGCTTCAAGGGTATGATGTTGATCGGGCGGGATGTCCAGCTTGCTGATGACCCTGGTCTGCCGGGAGGTAACGAGGATGCGTGTCTGTGGGATTTTTTGCACCACCTCACGGAAGCTGTCGGCCAGGGAGATGGTCGAGGGCCACACATCGTCCAGAACGAGCAAAAGCGGGCCCTGACACTGATCGGCCTCAACCGCCCACTGGACCGCATCGCGTGCCGCCAACCGCATATCCGCCAGCTTCATATCATCGGCCAGACGTATCCGGGCGAGGTCCTGCACCCAGCGTTTGAGGATGGTGCTTTCGTTGATCTCGCGGTAGTTCTCGCCCAGTTCAGCCCAGAGGACGACGCCGAAGCGTTCATCCTGGGCCAGTTTCTGGGCGAGCGTGGTCTTGCCGATGCCGCCCATGCCGCGTACCGCCGTGAGGGCGACAGCTTCCTCGGTCTGGAGGGCGTCAGTTAAGGTTTTAAGATAATCAGAGCGCCCGGCGAAATAAGCTGGCGGGTCGGGTGCGGTGTTGCAGGCGAATGGCGCACGCTTCTCCTGGCGATACTGATAGATGGTGCCATAAAAATTGTCAATGCTGCCGATGGTGATGACGTCGCCGTCGACCGTGTCATTTACCGTTACGTTCTGGTTGATGGAGTTGTGTGTCATACTGCTTCCCTTAAAAAAGCTAAGAGGGTGCGGGTTAATTATCGCGTTGATGAGAGGAGTATAAATCGAGGTTGAGGATAAGGCAAATTGGACGCAGGGGGGCATTTCAATTGAGTGGCAGAAAATGAGTGGCAGAAAACTGATCGAAGCTGGTCGGTATGGCGAGTGTTATTATTTGTACGGGTCAATCGGCGTATTGCCCCGCCACGCAAGAGCCGGGAAATAGCTTGCTGCATGGGGGGGCTGGCCGGACGATACCCCGCTCGTCCGCTACAAATACACCGCTGCCCGCGAGTGCCATTTGTCAGGCCCGTGCTTTCCCACTTTTATGAACTGCACCCAGGGCCTTCGTTTCAAAATAGTTGTGGCGATGGAAGGCGATTATCGTCAATTAAGCGCGGACACCGCATACGGTGTCCCGATGAACTATTCGTACTAATGAGCCTGTCGCCTGTCGCCTAGCCCTCATCCGCCTGAAGGAAGAAGGCGCGGCGCTCTTCCGGGGTCAGTTGACGGAAGAGGGCGTTGCGCGCCAATTGCTGGATGACCTCAAAGCCGGTGTCCCAGATGTAGCCATCGCTTGCGACGGTGGTCGAGAAGAGGATTTGGGCGTCGTCCTCGCGCCACAGCAAGGTTCGCTCGCCCCCGTTGCCCGTCCCCGCCCGCACGATGGTCTCGTCTGGCTGGGTCAGGGTCAGGGTGGAGAGGGTCGCTACATCCCAGAGGGAGACGGTGTTGTCGAAGCGCCAGACGGCCAGACGGCCCCCGTCACTGCTCCACTTCACCCCGCTGATCGTCTCGCCCGCAGCCAGCATATCCGTTACCTGCCGGACCTCATCGCCGCTGGCATCCCACACCGCGAAGCCGCTGCTGAAGGTCCAGGGGACGAAGTGCGTTTCGGCCGCGTTCCAGTCAATGCCCAGAATGCGGGTGGTGCCGGGCACGGTCACGGTGGCGTGGGGCGCGCCGGGCGCGGCGGCATCCCACAGGGTGATGGTGTGGGCGCCATAGGCCACGATCAGGCTGTCATCGCGCCGCCACTCGGCTGACTGCACGGGGAGGGCGTCTGCGGCGTTGGGATGGAAGAAGGTGAAGAGCGGAGCGCTCAGTGAGTCGGCCTGCCAGATGTGGAGCGCCCCATCGGCCCCCCAGGAGAGGATGCGGGTGCCGTCCTGGCTCCAGCGGGCGCCTACAATCGCGTCGGAAGGCTCAAGCACCGTCGGCTGGGCGAAGGGCCTATCCACTGCCCATAGCTGGATGGCGATGAGGTCGGTTGCGCTGTCCGGCGGGCTGATCCACTGGAGGACGTAGGCGTTATCGGGACTCCAGAGCATGGCCCGCAGCACGTTTTCCGTCTCGTAGAAGGCCACCATCTCACCGCTGGCCACATCCCACACCGCATTGCGGTAGATGCTGGTGGCTGTCTGGCGCGAGCGGGTCAACAGGCGGGTGCCGTCGTTGTTCCAGACCGCGCCGGTAAACTCATGATCGGTCAGGTTGATCTCCTGCACGCGGCTGAAGTCATCCGCCCGCAGGATGTCGATCACGCCGGAGCGCTCGGTTGGCGAAAATTCCTGATTGGACCACACCAGGATGAACTGCTCGTCCGGGCTGAGGGACATGCCGCCGATCTGTGTGGTCAGCTTGAGGGAGCGCGAGCCGCCACCAAGCAGCCAGCGGGTGATGGTGTCGTCTGCGCTGCGGGTGAAGACGGTATCACGCGCCTGGTTCCAATGCACCTGCCGCACGCTCGCTTCATGCGACAATACATGCGGCTCAATCGGGTTATCCAGCCCCCACAGATGCACGGTGCCGTCGGGGGTCCAACTGAGGAGGGTCGTTTCGTCCCGGCTCCACACCACCCCATAGCCGGCGCGATCTTCAGGTGGCACGCTGGCCAGCATGGCGTCGTGGCGCAGCAAGAGCGGCTCTTCAAGCAGGTTGTCCGCGTTCCACAGGCTGATGTCGCCCCGGCTGTTCCAGGTCAGGACCAGATCGCCCGCCGTGTTCCAGGTCGCCCCCAGGATAGCGCCTTCGCTGACCAGCACATCGGGGTCGTTCAGGTCGCGGATGTCCCATAGCTGGGTGGTGCCGTCCGCCGACCAGATCAACATGCGCTCGTCATCGGGGTTCCACGCGGCACCGTTGATCACATCGTCAAAATCGAGGCTGGCGAGCGCTGCAATCGAGTTCTGGGCGTTCCATACATCGGCCTGATAGGACGCGCCGGCCTGTCCCCAGGCCAGGATGGTGTCGTTGTCGCTGCTCCACCTGGCCCCCAGGTAGCTGACCGTGTTCGATGAAAAGAGGTAGAGGGGCGTGGCGGTGTTATCCACATCCCACAGCTTGATGGTGCCGCCCACCGTCAGCAGCCG
>JAADYZ010000030.1 GCA_010092775.1 Chloroflexota bacterium | reverse complement strand
CGGAGATGTGTATAAGAGACAGATGCGATCCTCGGTAGCGCTGTCGATGGCACTGGTGCTGTCGTCCAGGATCAAGATGCGCGGATCCGTCAGGAAGGCGCGCGCGATTGCCAGGCGCTGCCGCTGGCCGCCACTGAGCGTCACACCACGCTGCCCGATAACCGTCTCGTAAGCGTCGGGGAAACTGCTGATGAAGTCGTGCGCCTGGGCTTTCTTGGCGGCATCGATCACTTCCTCCATCGACGCGTGCTGATTGCCAAAGCGGATGTTGTCGGCGATGCTGCGGCTGAACAAGAAAATCTCCTGTTCGATGATGCTGATCTGTGAACGCAGCGAAGCTAAGTCCCACTCACGCACGTCCACCCCATCGACCAAGACACGACCTTCATCCACATCGTAGATGCGGTTGATCAGTTTGGTGAGCGTTGTCTTACCTGCGCCCGTCTGGCCGACCAGCGCGACCGTCTTGCCGGGCTTGACCTCAAAGTCGATGTCGTGGACTACAGCCGTCTCATCGCCATAGCCAAAATTGACGTTCTCAAAACGAATGTGCCCTTGCAGCTTGGCGCTGTGCCCTTGTTCGGATTGGTACATGCTGGCCTGCTGGTTGATCACCTGGAGGATGCGCTCGGCACCGGCATAACCCAGCACCGCCCGCGAGAGCGACATCAGCGAACTGAAGGCCGGGAAGCCAAAGAGTTGAATCTGCCCCATGAAGGCTAGAATATCGCCCACGCTGATCTGGCCTGCCTGATACAAGAACACCGAATGGACCAATCCACCGGTGATCGCTAGGCCGAGCAGCAGCATCGCCAGATAGCGCGCCTCGATCTCGCCTTGCTCGATGAACCAGTCGCGAACGGTATTGGCCTGCCCATTGAATTCCTCGATCTCCTGCTCTTCTTGCGCCGCACCCTTGACCACCTCAATACCGTCGAGGGTCTCGGCCAGGCTGGCATTCATATCGCCAAACGTGCTGCGTACATTCTGAGCAACGCCGAACATCACCATCAAATAGCGATACTGAATAAAGAAGTAGCTGAGAACAAAAATCGCTGGGACCAAGATCAACTGGGGATGGATAATGGGCGACACCACCAAAGGCAGGATCAAGAACATGCCCGACCCAAGCAGCAAGTTGATGCCCGGAGAGAACATCAGATTGATCTCACGCACATCGTTGGTCACCCGCGCCATGATCTCGCCAACTGGCTGCGAGTCGTGGTAGGCCATGCTCTTGCTGAGTAGGCTGCCGTACAATTCGTCGCGCACGTCGCGCTCGATGCGCTGGGCGAAGATCTGAGCGCCATAGTTGCGCAAGAATTGGATCATGCCGCGCAGGGCCTGCGCACCCACAATCGCCAGACCCATAAAGGCGGCGAAGCGCAGGTTTTGGCCATCAACGATGGCATTGAAGGCTTCACCGATGAAATACGGAACAGACGAGGCCAGTGAGGCATTCCCTACTGCTCCGAAAACCATCATCAAACCCACGAAGGGATGGCGCTTCACGTGCGACCAGATGAAGCGCAGCGGGCCGGAACGATCCGAGTTGTAGGTTTGACCCGCATCAAATTCTAATGCTGCCATAACACCCCCTAAGATGGTCCACGCTGGACACACCTTCTACAGAACACCATGTCCCGCATACCGAGCTTACTTAACAGCAAAATCGGTAAAGCGGGTAAATCGACTTCCTGAGGGTAAGACTAAAGGTCGGGCTTGTCAAGTTTGGCCGAAGATTATGAAGAATTTGTTAGCGGGAAGCACGATCAGCCGTCGCCTCAAAATGGATTCAACAAACTCTTTGAGTTTCATTTTGATGCGATAGCCCTGACGGATTCACCCTTCAGGTTTCCAGCCGACGATCGCTTGGCTATAATCGCTGGAGAGTCTTCACTTTTCTTCACAGAACCCTTGACTATGAGCCAATCAGATGACAGCAGCCCCCCCATCGAGGACAGCGCCGCTACAGCGCAACGCCTTTGAACCCGAGACGGTGTTGATCCCGGCGGGGCCATTTTTGATGGGCAGCCCACTCAGCGACAAATTGCGCTACCGGGATGAAGCCCAGCAGTTCGAGATCAACCTGGATTATGACTACCGTCTGGGCAAGGTTCCGGTGACGGTCGGGCAGTACCACGCCTTCATTGAGGCAGGTGGCTATCGCGCGAGCGATTGGTGGACCAAGGCAGGCTGGAGTCAGAAAGAGCAAGAGGGATGGACTGAACCCCGCTATTGGCGTGAGGTCAAATGGACGGGCGACGACAATCTGCCGGTGATCGGTGTATCCTGGTATGAGGCGGTCGCTTATGTGGGCTGGCTGGCCGATGCAACCGGGCGCGACTATCGCTTGCCGACCGAAGCCGAGTGGGAGAAAGGGGCTCGTGGTGGCCTGACCCTGGCGGATGGACGGCGCAACCTAAACGCAGTGCGCGTCTGGCCCTGGGGTGACGAACAGCCCAGTGAGCGGCTGCTCAATTATAATAAGCAGGTGGGCGGAACCACACCTGTGGGCAGCTACCCGGACGGTGCCAGCCCTTATGGCTTGCTCGATATGGCGGGCAATGCTCTGGAGTGGACCTTGAGCAAATGGGCACACCCTTACAGGCACCCCGAAGACAACGACACAAACACACACGACGCGCGGGTATTGCGTGGCGGGTCTTGGTTCAGCCATCCCGCAGGCCTGCGCTGTTCTGTCCGCAACCGCTACAGGCACCGCGACCTCCCGAAGCTCTGGGTCGAGCATCTTGGGTTTCGTGTGGCTGAGGGTGGGTCCAAGGCAGGCTAGCTCCGTCACCCGACACGCTCTTACAAATCTACCTGCCGCGACACGGGTGGCAGGAGCGACTCATCCCGGTATACTGGTCACGATCATTTGCGCGTAGCCATCGAGATAAATCGGTGTCTACAGGCCATCGGCGGCAGCCGCTAGCATCGCGTCGCCCAAGGAGAAACGAATACCAGATGGATGATGCACCGCCCCGGCACAAGCTGGAGACTACTGAGCATATTCAAACCTTTGTGATTCACTTCTTTCGAGCCGAAACGTCTCGGGAAGCGACCTTGCTTCGTCGCCTTGATGTGACCATTAACGGGGCTGTGGTCGTTACTGGAGGTATCGTCTCGTTTGGCTTCTCTAGCCCCGATGTGAGTCATGTGATCTTGCTAGCCAATGTCCTTGCCTTGTTGGGTTTTCTGTTTGTCGAAGCACGACGCTACCAGATGTATGCCAAGCAAAGGTATCGGGTGCGCCAGATTGAAGAAGACTACATTGCTCCTTTGTTTAATCAAATCACTCAAGATACGCTCAACATCGATTACGACCCCTTTATTGATCACGGGGTGGTAACCAGTATCTTGAATCATAAACCCCCGATTAGCCGTCTAGAAGCGCTAGCCTTGCGCCTTCAACGAGTCTATATCTACTTTCTGAGCGTGACATTCGCCGTCTGGCTGGCCAAACTCTTCGTTGGCTATGCAGGTCAACCCTGGTGGGAATTCATCAATCAGCAAGCCAGGCTAGGCAATGTGTCTGGTTCTGCCGTGTTTATCGCGTTTGCCACGTTCATGTTGGTCGCCTGGGCTGTTAGTGTCTATGTGTCGGTGGTGTCGGACGAGAGTGACCTCTAAAGCTGCGGCAAGGGGGTTGCCCAACGAGATTCCGCAGAGGCCCTGCGCTCCGCGTGTGAACAACGCGGAGCGCTTTGGAGCAAACTAGCTGACCATCTGCTTGCGGTAGTCGTAGACGAATTCCTCTAGTTGTTCGAAGGAATCGAGAATCCACAGCACCTCGTGCATGGCATGG
>JAADYZ010000283.1 GCA_010092775.1 Chloroflexota bacterium | reverse complement strand
GGCCGCTGGCTTGGATGGCGTTCTGAGCGGTGAGGACGAGTTCACTGTCTTTGCCCCAACCGATGACGCCTTCGCGATGGCGCTGGGCGAGCTTGGCCTGACCGCCGAGGAGCTGCTGGCTGACACCGACCTGCTGACCGCCGTTCTGCAATATCATGTTGTGCCTGGCAGACTGCTGGCTGAAGATGTACTGGGTGCCGCCCCATTGATCGAAACAGTGGGTGGTGAACTGGTTCAGGTTGGAGTCGGCGTTGAAGGTGCTTTCATTGGCAACGCTGAAAACGGCTTCGCCAACATCGTTACCACCGATCTGGAAGCCAGCAACGGCGTGATTCACGTCATCGACGCTGTGATCCTGCCGCCAAGCGCGGCTGCGGGTGAGGCTGACATTGTCGCCACCGCTGACGGTGCGGGCACCTTTGCGACCCTGCTGGCCGCTGCAACCGAGGCTGGCCTGGCCGAGACCCTGACTAACGCCGGCCCCTTCACTGTGTTTGCTCCGACTGATGAGGCTTTCCAGGCGCTGCTCGATGAATTGGGCGTAACCGCCGAAGAGCTGCTGGCCCGTGAGGACCTGGCCGACATCCTACTCTACCATGTTGCGCTGGGCGTTCTGGACAGCGAAGCTGTCACCGGGACTGACAGCATTGTGATGCTGAACGGTGATGTTCTCCCCGTCGAGAGCATCCAGATCAACACCGTTGATGTGGCCGCCAGCAATGGCATCATTCACATCATCGATGCGGTGCTGCTGCCCCCGGCTGATGAAGCCGCCGACGCAAGCGATCCTGGCTACTAAGCAGTCGCTTTGATCCGAACGACAAAAGGCCCGCGACTGATCGCGGGCCTTTTTGATTCTTCTATCAGGCTAGGGTGATTAAGGGAAGGGGGTTGGCGTGCGCACCGGACCATCGAAGGGGAAGAAGGTGTTGTACATCGGGTTCACCCCAACGTCGAAGATCTCCCCGGTTCCGTAGTGATCGTGCGGCCAGTACTGCGAGGGCATGTAGTACAGCCGATTGTCACTAAGCGGCTGGAAGTACAACCAGATGTACACATTGCAGGGTGGATCAACATAGACCTCATCCAGGCCCTTACCCTGTTCGACAAAGATCGACTCAACCAGGAACTTCTCAGCGCCCTCGTCTTTGCTGTAGCTCCACATCACCATCACGTTGCCGTCTTCGGAAGCGGTATTGGTGGTGTAGATGCCGTGGGTGGTGTAGCAAGTGATGTTCTGATCTTTAGTTTCATCCGTCCAGAAGTCGGGGTCTTCGTCGCGCCAGCTATCGCCGGTCACACAATCGTAGTACACCCGATCGATTAGCCCAAGGATGTTGCCGTCGCCGTCAAGATCGTAAATCTCGATCCGATATTTGCTCTTGAGCGGTGCGCCTTCTACACGTGGGCTTACCCAGAAGAAAGGGCTTTCGCCTTCTTCAATACCCTGGACGAACTCGGCGTAACGTCCTCCGCCGACCTGATCGTACACCTGCACCAGGAACCAGTCTTTCTGGAAGCCATCGTCGTCGCGCTGATAAACCAGCGTCACCCCGAAGCGGATCGAACTGCAATCGCTTTTCATTTTGGCAATAAACACGTTCAGCGATCCAGCATCCTGGGGCGGGGTGATGGCAAAGCCACCCAGCGCGATCGCCAAGGCCATGACAGTCATAAGAACATAACGCCGCATGGGTTTCCTCTCTTCATTCGGAAATCGCCTTCGGTTCTCTATCTGAATCATGATACCATACCGCCATGAGGCCTGACAATAAGCCCGCCGAATCACAAGCGAGCCATCGACGTTTTTGGCCGGCATCACTGCTTTTGATTGCCCTTGGCTTGGCTTTGAGATTGTGGATCGCGCCGCAGGGTGCGCATCCGGGCGATCTGGCCGTCTTGAACACCTGGGCCGCCGCGCTCGATCAACAGGGCTGGTTGGCGATCTATGCCGTCAGCGATGCCAACTATCCACCGCTGGGGATGGCCCTGTTACACGGATCAGTGATGTTGGCTCGCCTGCTGAATGTGCCCGTCGGCGAGGGTGCTGACTGGCTATTGATCCTCAAGCTGCCACCTATCCTGGCTGATTTGATTCTGATGCTCGTCCTGCTAAGGCTGGTGACAACGCCCGCTCTGTCCGCCGCAGATGGGCCAAGTCCAGACGAGGCAGGACTCGGCCTTACCTATGCGAGCCATCTTGCTGGGCTGGCATTGATTGCCCTCAACCCGGCCCTGATCATCATGAGCGCCTGGTGGGGCCAGTATGAAAGCGTCTACGCGCTGCTGGCCCTGCTATCGCTTCTCGCACTGATCCAAGACCGACCGACTGCATCAGGTGCGTTTTTGGCCCTGGCCGGGCTGACCAAACTACAAGGGCTGGTGATCGCGCCAGTCCTCGGGTTGATCCTACTGCGAGATGTGCTGTCACCTGGCACAGCATCACAACCCTGGCGATCCCTGGGATCGGTTGCTTTGGGTCTGCTGATCCCGTTCTTGGTTTTTGCGGGGCCCTTTGTCGCGACCGGACAAGCTGTTTATGTCGGGCAGCGCCTCATCGCGCTCATCGCCGGGCCGGGATGGCCGACGATCAACGCGCTCAACCTGTGGTACATCCTGACGAACGGGGCAGGCAATTGGGTCTTCAACGCGCCGCTGCTGCTGCCCGACAACACCCTCGTGCTGAGTACGCTCTCCCTCCGAACAATTGGCACGCTGCTGCTGACAATCTGGACGGTGGCTGTATTGATCGTGCTGTGGCGCCGCGACAGGCGCGCTGCCGCGCTTGCTGCGGCGCTGTTGTATATTGGGGTCTTCTTGCTGCCGACCCAAGCCCACGAACGCTATCTGTTCGGCGCGCTGCCCTTGTCGATTGTGGCAGTGGGGCTGACAGCGGAGCGCCCGTCGCTGGCAGCCGTCGCGCTCCCCTTGACCCTTCTGCACAGCCTGAATCTCCTCTGGGCGACCAGGCTGGTAGAATATATGGTGCCGCCCAGAGGAGATTCAGGCTGT
>JAADYZ010000282.1 GCA_010092775.1 Chloroflexota bacterium | reverse complement strand
GGTACAAGACGTGGACAATAACGGCTTCGGCAATACTCGCCTGGCTCGCCTCTCCGGTGGAGCCTGGCAACCTGTCGGCCCGGAGTTGTTCAATTATGCCGGGGGCGACGTCGAAATCGTCGATTTGATGGTTGGACCTCCCGACTTACCCACCCTGGCCTGGGTCGAGACAAACATTCAGGGCGACCAGCAGCTTTATCTGCGCCAGTTCACTGCTGGAACGTGGATCGAATTGGGGCCGGTCGACTCCTTCCTGGTCGATACCGCTGCGCGTCTGTTGGCTTTCGATCTGGCCAGCTTGAATGGCGTACCGGTCCTGGCCTGGGTCGAGGAAGGCTCCGATGGTGCGGTGCTCACCCAGGTGCAGCGCTGGGACGCTGGGACTAATACCTGGCTGGCACTGCCTACTCCCGACGGTCCAGATGCCTTTACTACCAATCTCAGTCTGCGTAGCAGCCCAACTGGCGACCTCCTGCTGGGCTTCGACAATATTGAAGGGCTGGCTTCGCTGCAATTCCTGGCCAGCGGGGCGACCGCCTGGGCAGCAATTGGGCTGCCAGTGGTGGGCGAACTGCTGGTGGGTGCGCCGGGCGTTGCCCTGCCTACCAACGGCGAGGGCAGCAGTGCCGCCTTGGCCTGGCAATCGAGCAACTTGGGCCTGAGCCGCTTTGGTGATGGCGGGTGGGAACAGATCGCCTCCAACATCTCAGATGTGGACATGTTCGGCGGCTATGATCAACACGTTCTGATGCCCACTCCGAATCAGATCACGCTGGCCTGGCTGGAAGACAGTGACCAGACGCGTACACTGCGCCTGTTGAGTTTCATCCAGGTGCCCTGATGTACGCCATCACGCTCCCATTGATGACCGTCGTTGGCCTGTTGGCCGCTGGCCTGACCTATTGGGTGGCTAGCCGGATGCTCGTCAGGCCCTGGCACAAGGGCATCTCAGACCCTAACAGCGAGATTGAAAAGGACATCAGCGACCTGAAGGTACCCTTGCCCAGTTCTGCTGGGCGCATCGCAAAAGAGATTGAACGCCTCGGCTTCACGCCCTTTGGCATCAGCGAAACCGATGTCGGAGGGCAAATTGGCCGGGCCTGGTATTATGCCAATCCTGAGGGGACGATCTTCGCCGAGATCATCGACTACATGAGCAGCGGAGCCTTGCAATTCAGCGCCATCTTTCCAGACGACAGCCTCATCGAAGTCAGCTTTCCCATCGGTGAGAACATCACAACGCCCACTTACATCGCCCGCTTCACCCGTGAGGGCGTGCAGCAGGCCTTCAACATCATGCAGAAGCTCGTTACCGAGCAGCGCCAACAGAAGCAAATCACCCCACGCCAGATGAATGATATGGTGACCATCCTGGCGTGGGAACCGATCTGGCGCAGCCGCTACCGTCCCATCAAATATCGCGCCCCTCAACGGCGCGGGATCATCACGGGGCTCTTTGCCGCCCTGGCCGTCGGATCAGCCGCCGCCGGGTTGGTGGTCGCCGTGATTGAAGTCTTCCCCAATCCAGACGAGGTGACCGCGATTGCCACAACCCTTGGGCTGTCTGTGATGGGTGCCGGAATTGTCTTCGCAGGGGCCACCATGGCTATGGTGCGGCTGATCATGCACCATGCTGGTCAATAGGTGGCAGATCGCAATGCATAATCAGCTCATAAAAATGCCATTGAAGAAACATAAAAACACCTTGGCGTGGGTCTAACCCAGCTTATACTGGATTTAGGGAGTTTGTGTTTATCCTCACAAATACGACCAATCATGACTACAACTATGGCATCTCAGCAATCATCCATCATCAAGCATGACCGCTCGCGCTGGCTCACCATGGTCCTGGCCAGTTCGGGGGTGGGGCTGCTGTATTTGGCCGCCGCACAAATCAGCACCCTGACCATCATCGACGCCACAATCACGGAGATCTGGCTGCCAGCGGGGGTGGCCCTGGCCGCTGCAATCCTATACGGAAGGCAGGCCTTGCTGGGGGTCGGGCTGGCGGCGGCTCTTGCGGCCTGGTTTGGTATCGGGCAAGCCCCCGCCGATCCGTTTGTCAGTCTGCTTATCGGCTTGGCCGCTGTGGCTCAAGCGGGGGTTGGGGCGTTAGTCTTGCAGCGCCTCACCACCCAACCTGAGCATGCCTTCGAACGGGCCAGGGATGCAGTGATATTCATCGCAGCCGGAGCCATTGGGGCGGGCTTAATTGGTGCCTTGGTGGCAACAGTCAGCGGCGCACAGTCGAATCAATTTGCTATCACCTGGCTGGCCAACATCATTGGCGTGCTGATCGTCGCACCGCCGATCTTGATCTGGCGCAGGCGACCCACTTTTCAGCTACGGCAGGGCTTGGAGGCCCTGGCAATTCTGGCTGCCATGGGGCTGATTGCCTTCCTCATGCTCAATACCGGCTATCCCATCGACTATGTACTGCTGCTGATCCTGGCCGCCACCGCCTTTCGTCTGGGCCAGCATGGCGTATCGATCTTGATCCCGCTGGTGGCTGGCGTTGTGACAGCGGGTGTCTTGCAAGGGCGCAGCACCTTTCTGGTCGGCACGATCACCGAGACCGTGCTGCTCGTTCAGATGTTCGTCCTGATCGTCTGTGCTGCGCCTTATGTCTTGGCCGCAGTGATCGGTGAGCGGCAGGCTGCCCGGATCGCGCTAGAACAGATCAATCGCACCTTGGAGCAGCGCGTGCAAGAGCGTACCCAGGAATTGGTAGCGGCACGTGAGGCAGCCGAGGCAGCTAACATTGCCAAGAGTCAATTCTTGGCGACCATGTCGCACGAGTTGCGCACCCCGCTCAACGCCATCATCGGTTATGCTGATATCATGCTGCAAGGGATGGTGGGCGACCTTCAGCCTCGCCAGCGCGAATTCCAGGAGCGCAGCATGGCCAACGCTGAGCACCTGCTCGGGCTGATCAACAACGTCTTGGACATCGCCCGGATTGAGGCAGGCCGCACAGAGATCATCAAAAAGCCCTTCGCACCGTCGGCACTCTTAGCCTCCATTGAGCGGCAGATGGTGGTTCTCGCCCAGGACAAGGGGCTCCAACTGGAAACCCAACTCGATCCAGAATTGCCAAGCTCCCTCGTCGGAGACACCGAACGGCTGCGCCAGATCATCATCAATCTGGTCGGCAACGGAATCAAGTTCACCGACAAGGGTCAGGTGCGGCTGGCACTCAAGCAGTTGAGCAGCGAGCGCTGGGCCATCGAAGTGAGCGATACCGGCGTGGGCATCCCCCCACATGCCCAAGAGACAATCTTCGATGAGTTTCGCCAGGTCACCAGCACTTCCGATCGCCAACATGGCGGCACCGGCTTGGGGCTAGCTATCGTCCGAAATCTGACCTTGATGATGGGCGGCACGATCCGCGTCAAGAGTCAACTGGGCGAAGGCAGCACCTTCACAGTCACTCTACCGTCGTTAACAGAGGGGGACGCAATGATGTCGAGAAGCGGAGAATCGTGAAGGAGTGGCAGCACACATGCAAAGCATTGACATCAAAGACTGGGACATACTGATCGTTGACGACGCGAAGGATAATCTCGAAGTCGCCAAAGTAATCTTGGAGTTTCAGGGAGCTGAGATCCACACCGCCACCAATGGCGAGGAGGGGATGGAGGTATTGCAGAATCTGGAGCCGCGCTTGATCCTGCTCGATATCTCGATGCCCAAGATGAGCGGCGACCAGATGCTGGCGAAGATTCGCGAGGAGCCTCGCACCAAAGACATCCCGGTGATTGCCATCACTGCCCATGCCATGAAAGGCGACCGCGAACGATTGCTGGCTTTGGGCTTTGACGGGTACATCGCCAAACCCTTTCGGATCGACACCTTCCTCGATCAGATCAAAGCGGCTCTGAACAATATCGAGCGTAAAGAGACTTAAAGTATGACACGTCTGGACTGGCACATTCTACTGGTGGAAGACGAGCTAGACAGTGTCCAGGTCGTCTCGACTATTCTGACCTTTCACGGAATCGACGTGACCGTCGCTCGTGACGGCCTGGAGTGCCTGGATGCCCTAGACACATTCACGCCGACCGCTATCATCATGGACCTTTCCATGCCCAACCTTGATGGTTGGGCGACCCTTGCCCAGATTCGTGATGACGCGACGATCAGCGATCTACCCGTGATCGCCATTACCGCGTATCACTCAGCCAACGTAGCACAGGATGCCATGACGGCTGGCTTTGATGCTTACTTCCCCAAGCCCGTCGATGCTGGCTCATTTGTGGACAAGCTGCAAGGGATCATCGCGGGCTAGAACCATCGCAGCCAAGGAACCTGATTGCGCAGTCGCCGCCAGCGCGCGTCGATCTGGCGGCGTGGCCCCTCCGGCAATACGATTTCCCAGGCCATCAAGAAGACCTCAGTAAAACCGCGCCGGTCCAGCAGGATCAGTAGGCTGAAGTACAGCAGCCCACCGACCGCCACCAGCAGCACAAAGAGGACCATCTGCTGCCAGAAGCCCCCATTAATGAAAGCCAGGCGCTCAAACAGCCAGCCAGAGGCATACAGACCCCATACACTTAAGCCCATCAATGCGGAGGCCAATGTGCTGGGCAGCAGATAGCGCCACAAGACGCCAGGCTTGAGGTCAGTCAGGCGCAGGGTCTGGGTAAAGTAGATCGCGGCGGCGGTCGTGCGCACCAGAGTGAGAGTCCAGGCTACGCTCAGGATCGACTCGAAGACCACCACACCCAAATACACACCAACCAGAAAGAACGGCAGTTGAATCAAATCGACCCGGAAGCGCACTTCCGTTCTACCCACTGCCGAGACAGTGGCATCGGCCACCCGCACCAAGGTATCCAAGAGCCTGAAGGTCAAGTAGGCTTGAAAGACCGTCACCGATCCGCGCCATTGCTCGCCGAAGAAGAGCACGACCGCCAGTTCTGCGATCACGATGCCACCCACCTGCATTGGGGTACTGATCGTCGCGGTCAGCCGCAGCATATTGAGATAGATCTGGCGTAAATCGGGCAGATGATCACGCGCGGCGGCCAGGGCTGGCAGCGCGATCTGCGCGACTGTCGCGCCGACACCGACCACCACCGTCGCAGATTGGTTTTCACCGAAGGCGTACCAGCCCAAGCGGGTCTCGCCCAGGGTTCCGACAGCCGCATTGTCCACTTGCCCCGTCAGATAGATCAGTAGTTTGCTGCCAAACAGATTGCGGCTGAAGTGGATGATCGCCGCAAATGCCTCGCGGCCAGGCCGCAGCCCCGG
>JAADYZ010000281.1 GCA_010092775.1 Chloroflexota bacterium | reverse complement strand
GAACCTTATGGATTGCTGCGCACCGATCGAGAGCCGCGCCCTGCCTACACCGCCTACGACTTAATCACCACGCATTACCGCGATGTGGACGAGACGCTGCACTTTGAGACCCAGTGGACCCAGCAAGTGGTGCTGGCACGTAACGAATTGACCACGCGTGTGTTATGGTCTCGTACACCACAAACCTGGCGCGTGCGCGTGCCAGCGCTGGCTGAACAGGCGTTGATGATCGATCAGGCGGGCAACGAGCAGGTCATCAAGCCCGATGCTTTTGGGGGCTATGTGATCGAGTTAGGCCCAGCCACGCATCGCTTTTTCGAGCCAGACTACACGGTGGGTGGGCCACCCATCTTGATCGTTGAAGAAGCGCCAGCGAATCTAGCACGTCCGGCCAGCCTGCAAGCTCAGATGCTCAACGCGGCCTTTTCGCGCCGTCAATGGGCGGGAATCGCCGTTGTCGGCACAGCCTTGATGGGCATAGCGCTGGGCATCGTGTGGGCGATTAAACGCGAAAGCCTGCTGTAGACTAACAAAGGGGGACATCATGCAGAACAACACGACAGAAAACGACGGACTGTGGGCCTTTTTCGGCCTGACCTTTGTCTTCATGGCGCTGACCTTCGGCGTTATGGCGCTCTTTCAAATCCCTGGGCCAGCGCTTAGCCCTGCTGGGGAACCCCGCCCCCTGGGCTTGATCTTGTTTGCGCTGGGCGGGTTCAGCCCCAGCCTTGCCGGGATGATCATGGCCGGCGTGAAAGGTGAACTGGGTGATCTCCTAAAACGTTCGGTGCGCTTTGGGCTTGGTGTACAGTGGTATCTGGTCATCATTGGCCTGACGATGCTGCCCTATCTAGCGCAGTTGGGCGTTACCGTGCTGCAAGGGGGAAGCCTTGGGGCACCTTTCTATGCCAGCCAACCGCTGATCGTGCTGGCGAACATACCCGCAATCTTGATTTTTGGCCCCATCTCCGAGGAATTGGGGTGGCGTGGTTTTGCAACCGATCGCGTGCTCGCCCGCTGGAACCTGCCGGTCGCCAACCTGATCCTAGGACTGTTCTGGGCCTTCTGGCACTTTCCGCTTTTCTTCACCCCTGGAACCAGTCAGCAGCAGTTGGGTGATCCCATTATGAGTTTCACCCTCTTTAGCATTCAGATTGTGGCGCTGAATGTGCTCTATACCTGGGTCTATCTGAAGACCGACCGCAGTGTGTGGGGGGCCATCTTCTTCCACTTCATGTCGGCTTTCGCCCCCTTCACCCTGCTGGCGTTCTTGCCTGAAGGTGGCAGCTTCATCAACCTGGTCTCGATCGGTGTGTATGTTGTCGCCGCAGTGATTGTCCTGGTCGCACAGATGTCTGCCGCAGAGACCCTAGCATCCACAAGCGAGCCATCCGTCTAGCCGCAGGTTGGGGATGTTACAAGCGACTTGACCTGACCTGACCCTTTCGCTATCATCTCAGAACCCATGTTCTAGAACAGGAGGTGGTTGGGTGAAAACTCTATCTCAAGACCATTTAGATGCGGCCACTACCTTCATCAAGGCGCAGGCTCGCCCAGTAGATCTAGCCTTGTATGCCTTCTATTTTGAGGATGGCACAGCATCAGCCGTGCTGGATGCCCTGAGCGCTTATCAAAACGAGGACGGAGGATTTGGGCACGGCATTGAGCCAGACATTCGCCTGAGTGAATCCTCCCCGATGGCTTCTTCCGTCGGCATGCAATACGCGGTGGCGGTCGATGCTCCTGCCGGTCATCCCCTGATCGTCAACGCGATGGACTACCTGGTCGAGACCTTCAATCACGAGCACGACTACTGGCCGGAATTCATCACACTGGCCATCAATGATGAGCCACACGCGCCCTGGTGGAGCCGTCAGTCGCTCACCATACCAACCGAGGCTGAGTGGTCCAACCCCAGTGCAGAACTGACCGGTTATCTCAATCGCTATGCATCGCTTGTGCCACCAGAGGAGCTGGCTGAGGCCAACCAAAAGGCACAGACGATTTTATCGGGAGGCGTGGAACTCAAGGGCTACGATATTCTGTGCTGGCAGCGCTGCCTGACGATGGTCAAAGGCGAGTTCGCCCATGCGATCCAGGTCCGGCTGGTGGATACCTTCAAAGCGAAACCCTATGGTCAGCACTACCGCGATGAAATCGGTGTGTTGTGGTTGGCCCCGACGCCAGATTCCATCCTCGCGAAGCAGATGGGCTCGGCGCTAGATGCACATCTTGATGACGTGATCGATCAACAAGCCCAAGATGGCGCGTGGTGGCCCACCTGGGAATGGGGCATGTATGCAGATGCCTGGCAGATTGCACGCGTTGAGTGGGCGGGCAAAATGACCGTCGAGACCTTACATGGCCTCAAGGCGCACGGACGGCTGCCCTAGATCGTTACGCCACCATCCACGCTGATGACTGCCCCGTTGACATAGTTGGCTTCATCGGAGGCCAACCACAGATAGGCGTTGGCGACGTCGCGGGGTTCGCCAATGCGGCCTAAGGGAACCTTGGCGACCATGTTGCTAAGAATGTTCTCCGGCATCGACTGGACCATCTCGGTGCCAATGAAACCAGGCGCTACCGCGTTGACGGTCACACCTTTGCGGCCTAGCTCTCGCGCCCAGACCTTGGTCATGCCGATCACACCGGCTTTGGCCGCCACATAGTTCGTCTGGCCGAAGTTGCCGTAGATGCCCACCACCGATGAGGTGTTGATGATCCGGCCGCTGCCGCGTTCCATCATGTGGGGGGCGACCGCTTGGGTGCAGTTGAACACCCCCTTCAGATTAACCTGGATCACCGAATCAAACTGCTCTTCAGACATCTTGACGAGGCGCCCATCGCGCAAAATCCCGGCGTTGTTGATCAGGATATCGATCTGGCCCCAATGAGTCAGAACCTCTTCGACCATCTTCACCACTGAGTCATGCTCAGCAACATTGACCTGAACGGCAAAGGCCTGACCGCCCTGCTCGCTAATCTCTGCTGCGGCAGTCTCTGCCAGCTCTCCATCAATTTCGGCGACGACCACCTTGGCCCCTTCCTCACTAAATCGTTCGGCAGCGGCGCGTCCGATGCCACGTCCAGCACCGGTGATGATCGCTATGCGGTCTTGTAGTCGCATGGTTTGGGTTGCTCCTTGTGTGATGTGGTCTAGCAATTCTACTGCCCAGTTGGCTGTGAGCCAACTGATCGCCCACCGCTAGTCGATACTACATTGTGCGCAAGCCACAGGCTTTGCTAAACTAACGCCATGAGTGAAACCCAAAAGCCGATCGAGACGATCACCGTTCGGGCTGCCACACCGAGCGATTACGAGATCTGCGCTCAGATCGATCACGGTTGCAGCACCGAGACGGTCTGGCAGATGATCGTAGACAACAGCGAAGCCGAACAGCAGATTGTGTTTCGGCCTGCTCGCTTGCCGCGCTCTATGAAGGTGTTGTACCCACGCAGCGACGAAGCCTTGATTCAATCCTGGCAGTTGCACAGCCTTTTTCTGGTCGCCACAGTCGAAGACGAGGTGGTCGGCTACATCAACGTGCGGGAGGAACTACCCCAGGAAACAGCCTGGGTCGCTGATCTGGCGGTGGACGGACCGGCGCGGCTGCAAGGGATCGGCTCGCAGTTGATCCGTGCCGCACGCAAGTGGGCTTACGAGCGTGGGCTGCGCCGCCTGATCTTCGAGACCCAGACCAAGAACTATCCCGCCATCCAGTTTCTCCAGAAACGTGGACTGGTCTTCTGCGGCTATAACGATCTCTATTATCCGAATCAGGACATTGCCGTCTTCTTCGGCCAGACGCTCCGGTAGTGTCCACAACTGACCTCTTTATGGCATATGATTGATCTACTCCTATCGATTGCCCCGCTTCTCAACCTCAGCCTCAGCGCTGCCATCGCCATTATTGCAGGCTCCTTCCTGCTGTATGGCCTCACAACGGGGACGCAAAACCGCGTGAAGCGTGTATTCAGCGTCCTACTGGCCACGGTGACCATCACCTATATTGGGGATTTAGGGGTGGCCTACAGCGGTACGGATGTGGCTGCCGCAGAATTCTGGCTGCGTTTTCAGTGGATCGGCATTGCTTATGTGCCCGCAGTTTATGCCCACCTCTCCGATGCCATTCTGGAGCTGACCGGCCTCCCCTCGCGTGGGCGGCGGCGGCGGGCCGTGATCATGGTCTATGTGATTGCGACATCCTTTCTGGCGATGGGGCTGTGGTCAGACGCCATTGTGAGCGATTTGCGTTTGTCGCCGGCGCCGCATTTTGGCGCAGGGCCCTGGTTCTGGCTGTTCTTCACCTATTTCGCCGGAGCGGTCGCAACGAGTTTCTGGTTTGTGGTTCGGGCGCGCAAACGCAGCCTGACACGCAGCACCCGCCAGCGGCTCAGTCTTTTGTTGTTCACCTATGCAGCGCCCGCCCTGGCCGTGTTCCCCTTCCTGCTGCTGGCAGGGCGCTCGTTTGGATCAGCGCTGCTGTTCTACGGCATGGTCATCATTGTGGGTGTGATGCTGGCCGTGATGCTCTCTGCGATGGCCTACCTGATGGCGTTCTTTGGCGCGGTCCAACCCGACCGCATGATCCGGGCGCGGATGCTACAGTTCTTTGCTCGCGGGCCCTTGGTAGCGATCATCTTGTTAGTCGTGATTCAGTGGGTGCCCACAGCGGGCGCGGTCCTGGGGTTGCCCGGCGATGTGGTCATGCCCTTCATTGCCGTCGCCACGCTGCTCTTCCTCCAGTGGGCCATCACGATCGTCAAGCCAGTTACAGAGCGCTGGCTGATCTACGCGGACGATCGGGATGAGATTCGGAAAATCCAGGACTTGGAAGCTCGTCTGCTGACCGGCACCGATTTCCGCCAACTGCTAGACACCTTGCTAGCCTCCGCCTGTGACTACTTGCAAGTTCAGACTGCCTTTGTAGCGTCGCTGCCAGATAACGGTCCGGTGCTTGAGCGTTCGATCGGGCTGGATGACGAACTCACCAGGGCACTGACCGGTTCCGCGCTGAGCTTTGATAGCAGCAATGGCGGTCCAGAAGATCAAAACGGTGATGCTTTGGTCTCCATTTTTGTGGACGGCGACCAGGAGATTCTGCAATGGCATAGCATCTGGTTGATGCCACTGCGCTCACAACTTGATGTCGGCGCAGACGACCAGATTATTGGGCTGCTGGGTGTGGCGGTCCCACGGCAGGAAGGGCAGCCACAGGCTGAGCCAGACCCTGAGCAGTGGGGCGTTCTGCGATCGCTGGCAATGCGCTCCGCTGAGATTCTGGAAGACAGGCGCTTGCAGGCGGAGGTCTTTGCCTCGCTTGACGGCTTATTACCACAGATCGCGGCGGTGCAGCGTCTGCGTGGGGCCGCCTGGTATGGCGACATTGAAGCGCTGACCATGCCCACCGATGTGATGGTCGATAGCGACGAATTCGCGGATATGATTAAGGGCGCACTCAAGCACTATTGGGGCGGCCCGCGCCTCACCGAGACTTCTTTGTTGACGTTGGCGGTTGTTCGCCAGGCCCTCGATGAAAACGATGGCAACCCGCAGCGCGCCATGCGGGCGGTGCTTCAACAAGCTCTGGAGAATCTACGCCCGGAGGGCGAACGCAGCATGACCACCTCTGAGTGGATATTCTACAACATCCTGGAGATGCGCTTTATTCAGGGGCGCAAAGTCAAGGATGTGGCGCTGCGCCTGGCCATGAGCGAAACGGACCTGTATCGTAAGCAAAAGGATGCTATCCTCGAAGTAGCCCGCATCATCGCCGACATGGAGCGCAGTACCCTGGCAGGCGACCTGGACAGCCTCCAACCGGACGGCGAAATGCAAACCTCACGCTCAAAGTAGATCGACTGGCCCCATTCAATGACCCAACAACCTTTAGCATTCATCTGGCGCGGCCTCTTGCTGGTCGTGCTGGCAGGCTTGTTCGTGATCGCTGTGCCCGGCGTGCGCGCCGATACCTCACGTAATGCCTACCAGGTGACCGGTATCGCACGCGATTATCTGTTCAATTTCGTAGAGTGGGAAGCCGATACGATCATCGACAAAGGATCAACCGCGCTGGTGCGCCCGCATCGTTATATGGATGCCGACGAGCGGGCGGATTTCGTGCGCAGCTACCTGGAGCGGGTAGCTGAGATTCGCCGGCTGGAACGCGAGATTGAGGCGCTCTACACCGACCCGGAGTTGAGCGGCGTCCGTAATCTTGAGCCGAGCATCTGCGAGACGCTAGACGGTCTCGCCCTGCATGGTCAGCCAACTGCTGTCAGTGAGGCCAGCGCCGAACTACGGGCCGAGCGTGATGCCCTGCGGGAACAGCAGGCCGAGGAACAAGCGCTGGCCGAGGCGATCATTCAGTCGCAGGTTGCGGAGATTCTGGTTGAGGAGGGCTTCGGCGTGGCCGGGCAAATCTGGCCGCCTGTGTCGATTCGCTTCACCGAACTACCGAGCATCTTCATTGTCTCCCCACGCGACCGGATCGAACGCATCGGCTCCTATCCGCTCGATCATGGGATCACGGTCGAAGAGAAAGAAGTGATCGAGTTCTGTACCGATCAAAGCCTGGATGTCTCTTCGTTGATCGAGCCATTGGGTGGGCTGGCGGTCTATCCAGCCATGCTGGTCGAGACGGGCAACCTGCCCTTCGTGTATGATGTCACGGCGCATGAGTGGGCGCATCACTATTTGGCCTTTTTCCCGCTGGGCTTCAACTACGGCCAGACCTCTGATTTGTTCACCCTGAACGAGACGGCAGCAAGCATCATCGGGCGTGAAATCAGTTGGCTGCTGCTCGATCGCTATTATCCCGATCTGGCACCACCTCCGCCGGATTGGTCGCCACCCCTTCCAGCTGCGGGGGGGGGGGGGGGGGGGGGGGGGGGGGGGGGGGGGGGGGGGGGGGGGGGGGGGGGGGGGGGGGGGGGGGGGGGGGGGGGGGGGGGGGTGGGG
>JAADYZ010000280.1 GCA_010092775.1 Chloroflexota bacterium | reverse complement strand
TCTTGGTTTTCTCAACTATATGCCAAAATCCAGGACGATGCCATCAGGTCAGCCTTAGCCCCAACTCACCGATCAATGGTGACAGACCACTAAAGCGTCATCGTCGATCCAGGTTTCCTCGTAGTGGTCATAGGCTGCTACAGTTTTGTTCGTTCCAAGATCTCATCATTTGCCGTAGCAATTAGCTTCCCTGCTGGCTGATCTACTGCACGGCATTCTAAACTGAGTTTAGCCGATTCTCAGGCCAGCGACCCTTTATCCCATCCATCAGCCTGGGGTATACTACCAGTACGGGTGCCCAAATCCTCACGCATGAAACCCAAATAGGATAAGAGGTTTATCTATGACAACCGACCCCTTCAACACGCGGGACACGCTCGACAGCGCTGCCGGTCCCGTTGTGATCTACCGGCTGGATCGCCTGGAGTCTGACGGCATTGGCAGCATTTCGCGCTTACCATTCTCCACAAAAATCCTGATCGAAGCCGCCCTACGTCAGCTCGACGGCTTTGAGATCACTGAAGAGCACATCCGCTACATGGCCAACTGGGATCCGGCCAACCCGACCGCCGAGGAGATCCCCTTTAAGCCGGCCCGTGTCGTCCTACAAGACTTCACTGGCGTACCCAGTGTGGTCGATCTAGCCGCGCTGCGCTCGGCGATGGCGCGTTTGGGGGGCGACCCCACCCGCATCAATCCGCAAGTCCCGGTCGATCTGGTGATCGACCACTCGGTGCAGGTCGATCGCTTCGGATCGCGCTTCGCCCTGATGTACAACGCGGAACGCGAATTCGAGCGTAATCGTGAACGCTACGAATTCCTGCGTTGGGGCCGTGACGCTTTCGACAATTTCACCGTCGTGCCCCCGGCCACTGGCATCGTCCATCAGGTCAACCTGGAGTATCTGGCCAAAGTCGTGCAGCAGCGCCAGGTCAACGGCGAGGTACAGGCTATGCCTGACACGCTGGTCGGTACCGACTCCCACACCACTATGATCAACGGGCTGGGTGTGCTGGGTTGGGGTGTCGGCGGCATTGAGGCCGAAGCGGCCATGCTTGGCCAGCCCATCTTCATGCTAATGCCGCAGGTCATCGGCTTCCGCCTGACCGGCGGGCTGCGCGAGGGCGCAACCGCTACCGACCTGGTCTTGACCGTCACGCAGATGCTGCGCGAGAAAGGTGTTGTTGGCAAATTCGTCGAATTCTTTGGCTCCGGCATCAGCCGCCTGACACTCGCCGATCGCGCTACCATCTCCAATATGGCCCCTGAATACGGCGCAACCATCGGCTTCTTCCCAGTCGATGACGAGACCCTCAACTACCTGCGCAGCACCAATCGCAGCACCGAACTGGTCGATCTGGTGGAGCGTTACAGCAAAGAGCAGGGCCTCTTCCGCAGCGATGACAGCGCCGATCCGATCTTCACCGACACCCTCGAACTCGATCTAGCCGATGTCGAGCCGAGCATGGCTGGTCCCAAGCGCCCGCAAGATCGCATCGCCTTAAGCCTCTCCAAAGATGCTTTCCTCAAGGTCGTTGAGGACTATCGTGCAGACAATATCGGCGGAGGCGACAAGGGCCAGAATGGTCATCAATCCGAAGTGGCGCTGGAATTCGGTAATGTCGAGGCCAAAATCCGCGATGGCTCGGTCGTAATCGCCGCGATCACAAGCTGCACCAACACCTCCAACCCCACCGTGATGGTCGGTGCCGGGCTGGTGGCCAAAAAGGCCGTTGAAGCCGGGCTGGATGTGCCACCCTACGTGAAGACCAGCCTTGCGCCTGGTTCCAAAGTTGTCACCCGTTACCTCGAACGTGCCGGGCTGATGCCCTATCTGGAGGCGCTGCGCTTCCATCTGGTTGGTTATGGCTGCACCACCTGTATTGGTAACAGTGGCCCCATCTCCCCGGCCATCGGCAAGGCCGTCACCGAGAACGATTTGGTCGTCGCATCCGTATCAAGCGGCAACCGCAACTTTGAGGGCCGCATCCCCGCCGTGACCCGCGCTAATTATCTGGCCTCACCGCCGCTGGTGGTCGCCTATGCGCTGGCCGGTCGGATGGATATCGACCTCGAGAACGAACCGATCGGCACGACCATCAATGGCGAAGAGATTTACCTGCGCGATATCTGGCCCACTCACGATGAAATCCAGGCTGCGATTGATATGTCTCTCTCGCCGGACCTCTTCGCCGAGGAGTACGCCAACGTCTATACTGGCAACGAGACATGGAACGCCATCAAGGTGCCCGAAGGCGCGATCTATGACTGGGATGAGACATCGACCTACATTCAGGAGCCACCCTTCTTCACCGATCTAACACCCGAAGAACCCGACATTCAGCCGATTAGCGGGGCGCGTGTGCTGGCCCTTCTCGGTGACTCCATCACCACCGACCACATCTCCCCGGCTGGGTCCATCCCTCAGGATGGGCCAGCGGCGCAGTATTTACTCTCCCACAACATTGAACGCCCGATGTGGAACTCCTTCGGATCGCGCCGAGGCAACCACGAGGTCATGATGCGGGGCACCTTCGCCAATGTGCGGCTGCGCAATCACCTGGCCCCAGGCACTGAGGGCGGCTATGCGCCCTATCATCCGACAGGTGACGTGATGCACATTTTCGATGCCGCCATGAAGTACAAAGCAGACGGCACCTCACTCATCGTGATCGCCGGGAAGGACTACGGCATGGGCAGTTCTCGTGATTGGGCCGCCAAAGGCACCATCTTGCTGGGCGTGAAAGCCGCCATCGCTGAGAGCTTCGAGCGCATTCACCGCAGCAACCTGATCGGGATGGGAGTGCTGCCGCTGCAATTTCAGGACGGCCAAAATGCCGCGTCACTCGGCCTGACCGGCCACGAGACTTTCGACATCGAAGGCCTGGATAACAGCCTCCAGCCCCGCCAGACGGTCACCGTCAAGGCGACTGATAGCAATGGCAACATCACCGCCTTCGAGACTATCGTCCGGATCGACTCGCCCGTGGAGGTCAAATACTATCGCAACGGTGGCATCTTGCACGCCGTCCTGCGTGATATGCTTCACAGCAGCAACTAGTTAGACTGTTCGGCGCTGATAAGGGCATAGCACGCTATGCCCTTATCCTGTCATCATCACATCAACGGCCTGCCAAATGACCGACTCCGTCGCCCTCATAACCAACTTACTTAACCCCCTGGACGAGCAGTTCCCCGCGCCAAGCCCCACCACGCAGGAGGCGGCGAAATCTGCCGTCCGCGCCTACGTGCTCGACCTTTTCGATCAACAAGCCGAGGAAGCCCTCACCTGGCAGCCCGATCCTGAACGTCTCGCTGCCTGCCAGGCCATCATTGAGCATCCCGTTTTCATCTGCGGATTCATGAAGAGTGGGACGACTTTCACCGTTGGTTTGCTCGACGGGCATCCGCAAACGGTTACAATGCCCGGTGATTCACATCTGGTCGAGCGCGTCACAGAGCGTTTCAATCGTCCGGGCGACTACCGCGAGACCATGCACGGCTGGATCATCGGGCGGCTGCATCGCTTGATCAACCCGACCAATCAGCGCCCATTCTGGCTGTTCGGTCAAGAGCGCCGCCCCTACCTAGACTTCATCCACTACGCTCACCATTGGCGCGATACGCTACCGGCGACGCCGCGCAGTATCTTCTTGGTCTATGTGTTGGCCTTTGCCTGCGCCAATCCAGCAGCCAAAAGCAGCCCGCGCCTGTGGATATCCAAGACGCCGGGCAACGAACATCACGCCCAGACCCTGCTGGCGATGTTCCCGCAGGCCCGCTTCATCCACCTCATCCGCGATCCTTATCCTAATCTGGCGTCGATGAAGAAGCTACAGCAGGCGCAAGGTCGCCTCTGGGATGCGAAAACAATCACCGCGCGCTTGAAAGACTCTCTCCGGCAGGCACGCAAAAACCTATCTCAATTGGGTGAGGCTCGCTATCGTTTGCTGCGCTATGAGGATGTACTGGCCGATCCGGAAGGGGAGCTGCGGAACTTGGCCACCTGGCTTGGGATTGCCTGGGACGACCGCCTGACCAGTCCGACGGTTAATGGTCAACCGGCCACGTCCAACTCGATGTTTCGCCAGCGGCGCGTGGTCGGAGAGGTGGCGGGGAAATCCACCTCTCGTTGGCGGACAGTCTTGGCGGAAGACGACCACCAGATCGCACTCGGCGCACTCTATCCGATGGCACGCCACTTTGGCTACCGTTGGCCCGACACCTGGCTAGATTACCTGCGTGCGCGCCTGAAGTCCCGCCCACGCTGAGCTTATTCCAGCGTTTCCGTCATCTCGTCGCGGGTGGGGTCTTCATCTCCGGGGGCTTGCAGCATCATCAGATCGATCACCCCACCAACCAACAGCCCGATTCCCAGGCCAATCGTCACGCCCACCGCGCCATTGTTCAAGACCAGGAAACCCAACAGGAGCCCCAAAACCACCCCGATCAACAGCCCGACAAAGGTCTTGAATCCGAACTGCTGCATAATCATCGTGAGCACCTCCTGGTAAGCGCAATTGAGTATTCAGCTTGATTGTACCCAATCAGCCAAACGATCAGCCCGTTACCAATAGGCAGCGGGCTGACAGTCTACAAGCTCGAGTTGAAGATCAGCGTTTAGCCAGCCGGGGCCGGTTCGGCCTCCAGCTCAATGCGAGCGCCCATCACCTGCAAGAACTTTCCGATCCAGGCGGGGTGCGCAGGCCAGGCCGGCGCAGAGACGAGGTTGCCTTCAACATGGGCCTGGTTAACTGGAATGTCCATAAAGGTGCCGCCTGCCAGGGTCACTTCGGGGCCGCAGGCCGGATAGGCGGAGCACTCACGACCTTCCAGGACACCAGCGGCAGCTAGGAGCTGCGCACCGTGACAAATGGCAGCAACCGGCTTGTTGGTGTCGAAGAAGTGGCGGGTGATCTCCAGAACGCGTTCGTTCAGGCGGATGTATTCGGGGCCGCGCCCGCCAGGGACGACCAATGCATCGTAGTCTTCTGGGTTGATCTCGTCGAAGGTGGCGTTCAGCGCGAAGAGGTGGCCGGGTTTCTCGCTGTAGGTCTGGTCGCCCAGGAAGTCATGCACAGCAGTTGGGACGGTGTCGCCCTTCTTCTTATCGGGGCAAACGGCATGAACATCATAGCCAACAGCCGCCAGCGCCTGAAACGGCACCATTACCTCGTAGTCCTCCACGTAATCGCCGACTAGGAACAGAAGCTTCTTGGTCATCAGGACCTCCTATGAAATTGGGGTAGCATACGGTGAATGACGCTAATTGAACCCTTGCGTCTCTTACAGTGTAAAGGAGGTCTTGTTAAGAGTATGTAAAGCAATGCGTACAAGCCGAATATCTGGCGCAACACAATCTCCTGGTTACTCATCGGGTTGTGCTCGCTCCCCAGATTGTCTTCACACCTTGATTATGCCACACTCTAGCGCAGCGCATCGGCAAAACCTGCGAGAAGCGACGCCCTATGACATCCAGACCCCTTCCGACCCTCGAAACCGTTCGCCAGGCTCTGGCCTTGCCAGACTTCGACGCCGAGTCAGCCTGGCGCAAGATGGCCCCGCGTCCGCGTGCTCTCAATCGTGCCCCGCAGCGCACGGGTGCAGCGCGCCCGGCGGGCGTACTGATCTTGCTCTACCCGAAAGAGGGCCAATGGACCTTTGTCCTCACCCGGCGCACCGAGAACTTGCGCCATCATCGTGGGCAAATCTCCTTGCCGGGTGGCCGCCTCGAAGCAGGCGAGACGGTCGTCGAGGCCGCCCTGCGCGAGACCTGTGAGGAACTGAGTGTTTGCCTGGATGAATCGGTGATCTTGGGCCAGCTCACCCAGGCCTATCTCCCCGTCAGCGATTACAATGTCACGCCGGTAGTCGCCACCGTTGATCACCGCCCAACCTTCATCCCCGATCCGAATGAGGTCGCCGCCGTTCACGAGATGACTCTGGCTATGTTGGTGGACGACGGCAGCAAGGTCGAAGAACCCTGGACATTCGAGGGCTTTGAGCTTGAGGTCCCTTATTATCGCGTGGAAGAACAGGCCGTCTGGGGTGCGACCGCCATCATGCTAAGCGAGTTTGAGTGGCGCTTACGGAGCGTCCTCAACATCTGACCTCTCACCCTACCTAACAGCGCGATCCCAACAAACCGCTCGGAGCGCTTTCTAATTTCCCTCTGATGCTCCTCTGAGTTGATTCTTACAATCTCCCACTATCTTATAGTCATCTTGAATATCCAAACACTTTTAAGTTCTTGGAGGTTGATGCAATGACACTGAAGCGTTGGGACCCTGTCCGTGAAGTGATGGCCATTCGGAACGCGATGGATCGCCTGGTGGAAGAGAATCAGGAAGCGCTGAACCGGTCACGCACGCTGCGCCTGCCGCTGGACGCGTACAGCACCGAAAACGAGATCGTTGTGCTGGCTTCCGTCCCCGGCGTTGATCCTGACACGGTCGAGATCACCATTGAAGGCGAGACCCTGACCATTCGTGGCGAGATTCCACACCTACCGGAGAACGTCGATCCAATTTTCAACGAGCGTTTCCACGGCCCCTTCAGCCGGACCCTACAACTCAATGTCCCCGTCGACGTGGAACATATTCAGGCCACCTTTGACGACGGCATCTTGACCCTGCTGCTGCCTAAGGCTGAGGAAATTCGCCCGCGCGTCATTCGGGTGAACGCGACCCACAACTAGGCAATAGCCGGTCATCCGGCAAGCAGTATCGATCATCCGGGGGCGGCATCGACCGTACCCCGGGTCGTGTTTATCAGAGAAGAGCCACCCCGGAAGAGCGCCTCTGGCAGGCCAGGGACTTTCTTCCGGGGTAACACTCAAAGCAGCCTCACGGCGAGAGGCCTGTGCTTGGGTGCCCCTCTTCTCCTTTTTCTCCTTGTGTTGCTGGCCCACCTTCGGGGGAAGGTGGGCCTCTTTTTTATTGATAGCGCTGATCGCGCCGCAGTAAGCCGCCCTCGCGGGCAAAAATCACATCGATTTGCGCCAATGCGCCGTCAAGTGGGCGGAAGTGCTGCCCTACCAGGTCATAGACGGCGAAGCCTCGTTCCACCATAAAGGCGATCACGTCGGCCAACTGAGGCCCATCCCGAAAGAAACCGAACAAAGACGCCTCCAGGATGACCACCTCGGTCTGCGCTAAGGTCGTCTCGGCACCCCGCATGACTTCTAGCTCGGCCCCTTGCACATCCACCTTGATCAGGACCGGCCCTGCAAGCCCCTGCGCCTCAACCAAGCCATCCACCGTAATCGCTGTTACCGTTCGCGGCTGCCCATCGCGGGAAGGGTCCGCTTCTTGCATCAGCGATGAGCCAAGCAAATCATCATGCACGTTGAGCGTTACCTGCCCAGCTTGCGCCGCCGCCGCCGCGATGATCACCTGAGCCTGTGGCAGGCCCTTGGCCATCGCTTGCAGCGTCGCTTCGTATTCTGCCAAGGGCTCAATCATGATATGGCGTGCCTCAGGGAAGGCTTGAGTCAGAGCTGGGGTGCCATCCGCTGCCCCCACATCGATTACGGTGGCCGGGCGAAACCCCACCCGTTTGATCTGATCCAATCCATCCGCCAGCCCACGCGAACGCTCCTCTGCACGCGCAATCTGATAACCAAATGCTGCGAGTAGTGAATTGATGATGCGTCGTGCTGACATTCGATTTGCTTCCGGGTGCTGGCCGCACATTGATACAGGTCATCGGGTGTAGGAGCATAAGGTGTTATGTCCCAGGCCTGTGAGGGCGACCCAGTGGATCGCCCTCAACAAGCATCGTATGTGGGCGCTTAGGCGAAACGGCGCTCGCCCCTACAGTTCCTTTGATTGGCTACTTGCGGGCTCGAATGGCCTCGGCATAGGCCGCCAGACGAGCTTGAACCGCATGATGCACGCTGCCTTCTGGGTAGCTTCCATCGGGGTTCATTTGTCCGGCTGGCTGGCCCATTAGCAGTTCGATACCTTCGTCAATCGTCTTGATCGCCTGGATAGTGAACTGCCCCTCGCGTACCGCGTCGCGCACCGCGTCTTTCAACATCAGGCTGCTGATGTTACTGTGCGGGATGATCACGCCCTGCTCGCCGCTCAAGCCGCGCGCTTGGCACACATCGAAGAAGCCTTCGATCTTCTCGGTCACCCCGCCCACCGGCTGGATTTGGCCGCGCTGGTTGACCGATCCGGTGACTGCCCAGCATTGCTTGATCGGGAAGCCCGACAGCGCCGAGAGCAGCGCATACAGTTCGGTGCTGGAGGCTGAGTCGCCATCGACCCCGGAGTAACTCTGCTCAAAGGTCAAGCTGGCCGTCAGGCTCAGCGGGAAGGTCTGCGCGTACTTTCCACCCAGATAGCCGCTCAAGATCAACACACCCTTGCTGTGGCTGGGGCCGGACATCTCGGCTTCACGCTCAATGTTGACCACCCCATCCTCACCGACAAATGCTTGAGCCGTGATGCGATTGGGCTGCCCAAAACGATAGTTCCCCAACTGCAAAACAGACAAGCCATTGGCCTGACCGACGACTTCACCTTCTGTGTCGATCAAAATGCGTTCACGTGTGATCTGCTGCCGGTTGATTTCCTCGTAGAGATTATCTCGGTAGCGGCCTGCGTCGATGGCCTTCTTGACATGCTCGTCGTTGACAACTTCTGCTTCCACCTTGCGAGCCCAGAAAGCCGCCTCCAAAATCAAGTCGGAAAGCTCGCTGAACAAGGTACTCAAATGCTCCTGATCATCCGCCAGCCGCGAGCCGTATTCAATCACCGCTCCCACACCCGACTTGTCGAAGTGCGGCAGATCATTTTCGGTGCAGCGCGAGGCGATGAAGCGTGCATATTCCAGTTCGGCTTCCGGGCTGCGGTCCATAAACGGCGCAAAATCGGCCTTGACCTTAAACAGGTCGGCAAAATCGGGATCAAGCGCATAGAGCAAGTAATAAGTGCGAATGTTGCCCATGATGACAATCTTGACATCCAGCGGGATCGGTTCTGGATCGATCGTCTGTGGGATCACCACCCCAATCCCAGTGCGCAGAGCGGACTCCTCCACCCGGATTTCAGAGGTATGCAAGGCCCGTTTCAAGCCTTCCCAGGCGCCAGGCTGCTGCAAGAGGTCGTTCACCCGGATCACCAGATAGCCCCCATTGGCCCGATGCAGTGCGCCGGGACGGATCATCGAAAAGTCGGGCACGAGAGCGCCCATCCGCATTTCTGCTTCGATGCGCCCCACCAGGCGCGAGTAGGTGGGGTTGTCCTCCACGATGACCGGAGCCCCTTGTGTCGCACCGTTATCAATAAACAGGTTGACCTTGTAGCGATGGAAAGGATCAGATAACACCGAAGCAGGGGCCGTCGACACGCTAGGGAACATCTGCGGGCCCTGTGGCTGCTCATCGTGGTTGGGCTTGAAGATGTCGACATTTTCGAGCATGTCTTCCCGCACCTGGCCCAGATAGAGCATCACCTCTTCATGATCATGATAAGACTCTTGAATGTCCGCCATATGCTGGTCGACCACATAAGCCGTCGCTTCGCGCTCCAGCGTCTCTTGCGCTTTTTTGAACTCGCGATCCATCTGCCGCGCCTGTCGCAGCACATCCTCCAGCTTGTCTTCCAGAACCAGCCGCTGCTTTTCGAGTGCGTCGCGCACCTCGTCTGGTAGATTGTTGTATTCTTCCGGTTCCATCACCCGCTGTGCAGGGGTCAGTGGGGCCATTGTCAGGCCTTGAGGCGTGCGGATAATGGTGAAGCTCTGGTTGCGGGCCTCAGCGTTCAGGGCCTCGAACAAGCCATTACGCCGCTGATTGTAGTCATCGGTCAACTGCTCAACGGCATCCTGAAATTCCTTCTCATCCAAGGCCATCGGAATCTCGCGGGATAGCACCTCGACCAACGCGGCCATATCATCACGAAAGGCCGCACCATTACCCGGCGGCAGCTCGATCGCACGCGGGGCATGTTCCCGCTGGAAATCGTGTACATAGACCCAATCGAGCGGCACCTCGCCGGATTGCGCCTGCTTGTTGAGATATTCGGTAATCGACCGCGTCCGGTCAACGCCGCTGGGTCCAATCAGATAAATATTGAACCCATCGCTGTCCACGCTCAACCCGAACTCCATGGCCGCAATGCCGCGCGGCTGACCGATGATTCCCCGCTCGTAGGCGATGTCAGCGGTTGTCTCAAAGTCGAACTGGCTGGTATCACAGGTCTTGGTCAGTTGGTCTGCTGTTAGGGACTGCGGCATAGTTTCTCCTATCAGGGGGGGGAAGGTCGCATGATGTAGATCACAGCACGCCCGTGATTATATCGGATTGACTCGGTCCTAACCTACCAACTTGGCGCCAAGCAAAACGATCCTTGGGCAGACCTTGTTTCGGATCGCTCTTCAGTCTAAAATCTAAGTGTAGGTGTATGCAGTAGTCCAACCCAACAACCAGCCCATCAGCGCTTGCTGGTTGCACCCGAACTGACTATAACTAGAGATTAGTTGATTGAAGTATGTCCGCGTTGGAACTGTTTGTCGTTAGTGTTCAAACATGTAGGCAATCTGAAGAGTGGGGCACCATAGACCGTTATGTCATCTCAATATAGCCCTGATGAACGAACCCAAGCCGAACTCCTGAGCGATCTTCGCGATGGTTCCCCTGCGGAACAAGAGCGTGCGCTCAAGCGACTGGCAGCAGTGGGCGAAGCCGAGGCTCTTGACGCTGTTATTGACTATCTGCGCGATCAACCCGATACGGCCCAGGCCGATGGCTTGAATGCCTTGCGTATCCTGGCGCACAAGTACCTTCCCGCTGATCGCTACGGATTAGCCGAGGTCATGCTGAATTACCTGACTTCGGACAACTGGCAGCGGCGGCTCACCGCTGCTCGCTTGCTCAACACCCATCCCAACGAGTTGGCGGTTGGCACCTTGCGCGATGTGGTCGATGAAGCTCTTGAAAAAGTGACGCAAGAACGCAAGCGCCGCTTCTCCTCCTCCCGCATTATCGCCGAGCGCACCCTGTCGGAATCCATCATGGCACTGGCCAACTGTGGTCGCCTCAGTGTCCTTCCAGAGATTCTCGATCTGCTCGACTACCCTCCCGTTCGCCCGATTGCCACCCGTGCCCTCGGCGTGATTGGATCAGAAACCGAGCGCGATCATCTGGAAGACCTCTGCGAAGACGATAACGTCCACGTCCGCGATGCCGCCCAATGGGCACTCGGATTGATGGACGAGCGCATCGAGCAATTGATGCGCCCGCCGGACGAAATCCCCGAGCCGCCACCCGACCGCGTTAGTCCGCTTTATTGGGCCCATCGTCAATTGGATACCGAAGCCGACGATCTGGTGCAGTTCCTCGTGGTCCGGGTAGGCATTGAGCACCTGATGCTCGACGCCCTGCTCAGTGAGAACCGGGTGCCTGAAGTATGCACTATCACGGTGCGCCGCTTTGAGGGGCGCGTCCCACCGGATGGCCGTCAGCGTTCCGATGACGACAGCGATGTGGTCGGCATCTGGCGCTATTATTGGCAAGGCCCGACGCTAGTCCAGCTTTCCCCGGAAGAGGAAGAGGAATACCGCGCCAAAACCCGCCACAGTTCCGGCTCCAAGCGCGACAAAGGCCGCGAGCAATCTGAAGCCTCGATCATCATCTCCTACCCGGTCGACCTGGAAGAAGATGACGAGGGCCTGGTCGGTTTTGACTGCCTGTTCGGCCCCTTCTTCGGTCGCGGCTGGATTTACCGCATCGCCTGGCGCAACGACGACTGGGGCTTTTCCCAGGTCCGCCGTACCTGGACCGGCTAACTCGTAGCAATGCAGCAGAATCTAAGCGACCACCGAAAGGTGGTCGTTCTGCTTTGAACTGACCCGTATTTGGTGGACAGTGAGATTGTCACAGGCATAGCGCCGCTCGTAAGCCTCCGAACTGAGATACTCCAGTGAGGAGTGGTGACGACGATTGTACCACCCCAGCACACGCTCGATCACACTCAGCACACGCTCGGATTGTGTGTTTGCACTCAATCCCTGCGCGCCCAGCCGTCGTTGACGTATATCAGCTTGTGTTATCCTGTCGGCCACAGCGATTCATCCCAAGGCAATGCAACAAAAAAGGGCGCACGAAGATCGTGGCCCTTGCATCGTCAGTGTCGGTTTTCGATTAAAGGGTCGCCATTGCCTCGGTCGCACCGTGTTCAGCACGCCAGGTTTCGACCGCTTCTTTGGCCTCGTCTGTACCGATCAATTCCAGTGCGTAGGCGGCCTGCCAACTCACAATAATCTCTTCATCGTGTTTCATCGCATGGATCAAGGACTCAACCGCAGATGGGTCACCCACCCGGCCCAGAGCCTTGGCCGCTGAGCGCCGCACCAGCATATCCCGATCCGTCAAGCGACCAACCAGTGCCTGAATGACCGACGGATCACCGATCTCACCCAGTGCGTCAACGGCGTATTGGCGCGTCTTGCCATGCATATTGGCCAGCAGCTTGATCAGTGGCTCGACTGCGCGCGGATCACCAATCATTCCCAATGCTTCCGCCGCTGCCGTCCGCACGGTCAGGTCACCCAACTCCGTGATAAGTGGCTCAACCGCCATGGCGCTCCGCATCTGGCCCAAGGCCTTCGCAGCAGAGCGGCGCACCTCGCCGTTCTTGTCGCCAACGGCTTCGAGCAGGGCTTCTTCCGCCGCTGGGTCACCGATCATCCCCAGCGCTTCGGCCGAGGCCGCCCGCACGAACATACTGTAGTCTTTCAAACCTTCAATCAAATGGGGAACGGCGCGTGTGTCGCCAATGTGCCCCAGGGCACGGGCAGCAGCATCGCGTACGGATTCGTCGCGCAGGGCCTCCATCAGCGGATCGAAGGCGGCTTCACCGCCGATCCGGCCCAAACCGCGCACGGCGGTGCGGCGCACCTGCATATCATCGCTCTCAAGGCCCGTCATGAGGGCGTCAACGGCCGGCTGACCGATCTTGCCTAAGGCCTCGGCGATAGCCAGGCGCAGATCGCGGTCATACTCGTTTTGCAGCGCATCCATCAGCGAAGGGATCGACGCTGGATCAGCCAGATCGCCCAGAGCGCGGGCAGCCGCAATA
>JAADYZ010000279.1 GCA_010092775.1 Chloroflexota bacterium | reverse complement strand
GCACCCACCCAACTCACACCAGTTGGGCGGCTCCCCACTGGCGCGGTCTGCCCACCAGAATTGCCCCTGTAAACAGCATTATCTGCCCCCCACTCGTTGCCCCAGGGATAGGTCAAAGCATCTGGCCCACGTGCGGCATACTCCCACTCCGCCTCCGTCGGCAGACGACCGCCCTGAGCCTGACAGAATGCGCGAGCTCCATACCAAGTGACCTCGCCGACTGGATGATCTTCAAACCCCCTCTGAGTCATCCATGTGCTGCCGTCACGCTCTATGCGGGCAGCGCTATCCGCTTCGCCATACCAGTTCAGTCCGCCCTCTTCCTGGTTGCCCGCATCTCCCAGAAAATCCCCGAAGCGCGCATTGGTCACTTCATACAGGTCGATCCAGAAGGGCTGCTCAAAGCACACCTCATGCATTGGAGACTCGTCTCTTTCACCTTCTTCGCTGCCCCTCATGAAGCAGCCCGCTGGCACCAGCGCCATCTCCACCCCGTTGAAGGTCTCGATGTAAGGTTCCCATTCAGCGTTGCTGGTGATGCCGGCTTCTGCCAGCACCAAGGCCGGATTCTGTGTTGGCTCTGGTGTATCGGTGGGTGGGGGATTGGTTGCGGTTGACTCAGCGGTTGGGCTAGGTTCCACCATTTGCGAGTCCGATGTTGTGCAACCCACCCACAATACAGCCAGCAACAATCCAGCGATCAAGGGCCATTTCATGCGATGTGCCATAGCGTCTCCTTATTGTCCGAGCATCACTTCACCTGTATTTTAGGCCAAATGACGCAACACAGTCTGACGATTGGGCACTGATGCCAGGTCCTTCAATGCGGCGACAACTGAAGTTGCCCCTTGCCTGTGTCCTCATCGCAGCACATAATTGAAGGTGATCAGTGAGGAGACAGCTATGCGAGTTAGGTTAGTATGTATCGGCTTGTGCATCATCACCTTGAGCGCCTGCGCTGCGCCGACTAGTCGTGACAGCGCCGCGACGGTGGATGCCGTTTATGCACGCATCACGGAGCAGGCGCAATCGGGCGAGCCGCTCGATCCGGTCTTGGCGACATCCGAAGCTGGCGAAGTGGCCGAAGCCGAGGAAAGCAGCGATGAGGCCACGCCCGAGCCTGAAAACACCCCGACCCCCACCCCCACACCGCCAGATTTCCGTACGTCTCCGCTGAGCCTGCCGCGCTGCACCGTTGATCTGACGATCGATGCGCAGCGCAGCGATTGGGCCCTCGAAGCCGCCGCTTCCCTCAACATCAGCCTGGAGGCCAACACCTTCGGGCCCTCCAACTGGGATGGCACTCAAGATTCTTCCGGCATTGTGCAGCTCTGTTGGACCGACGACGATCTGTTTCTCTTCGCGACCGTCACCGATGATCGGCATGTGCAGACCCAATCCGGCCTGACCGCCTGGCAAGGTGATGAGATTGAGCTGGTGTTTGACAGCAATCTGCGTGGCGACTTCTTCGATGAGGTGTGGGACGACGACGACACTCAAATCGGGCTGTCGCCGGGTGACTTCATCTCGCGCGATCCGAGTGGGGTGCGCTATCAACCGCAAGGGCAGGAGAATCTGCCGGTAGACATCGTAGCTATTCGCGAATTTGGCGAGGGTGGCAGTTACGATCTTGAAGCGCAGGTGCCCTGGTCTGTATTCAGTACCAATCCGCAGAGTGGCGAGTCCTATGGATTGTGTATCGCCATCAGCGATAACGACCAGCCAGGCGAAGCCCTGCAACAATCGATGGTGAGCCACTGCCAGGGCTTGATCATTACCGACCCCACCACCTGGATCACGATCACCCTGACCGGGTGATTAACGCGTGGCAGCCTCAGCTAGACTGTCATATTCATAATGCTGAATCACGCCCCAATCGTCGATCGGCCAGACGGAGAGCACCGCCCGACCGATAATGAAGTCCTGTGGCACCATGCCCCACGATCGAGAGTCGTTGGAGGATGGTCGGTTGTCACCCATCACAAAATAGGAATTCGGGGGGATGGTCCAGCGGCCATCGCGTGGACTGTTGGTGGGTGCCGAGATATAGGGTTCGCTGATGATGACCTCATTGATGTAGACGATCCCATCGCGGATTTCCAGGGTGTCGCCAGGCAGGCCGATGACGCGCTTGATGAGGCGCTCCTCGCCGTTCTGGGGTGAACGGAAGACGATGACATCGCCTCGATCGGGTTCGCCAAACCAGTAGGCGGATTTGTTAACAATCAAACGCTGATCTTCATGCAGGGTGGGCAGCATGCTGACACTGACCACCTGAACATTCTGGATGAAAAGGTTGATGAGCAGCCACATCGCGATGGCTAACCCAACCGTCTCGATCACCTCACGCAGGACCGCCAGCGGCCTGGTCGCCACTTGCTTTTCCTTGGGCAGGGTGTCTGGTAAGGTGATGCCAAAAGCTTGGGCTGGGTCGCGTATCTGGGCTGACTCCAGCGGCATGGCGGGTAAATCGGCTGAAGGCAGGTTGTTTGGGAGGCTCATCGCCTCAGTCGCTTGAACTGGATTTTGGCTGGTGTCAATCGCATTAGAACTCGTCATGCAGCGGATTATAGCGATCGGTAGGAGGGCCGCCAACCGTCAGCCTGCCAAGGCGAATTGGCTTGTCAAATAGGACTACTGGCCAGTTGACGCCACGACACAGGCACCCTATACTTAAGGTCGTTGTCTGTGACCATCAAATTTGGGCTTAACACTGCCTCTCCTCGACGAGGAACGATTATGATCAACCAAGACCTGCTCGAGATATTGCGCTGCCCTGTGGCCGTGCATTATACTGATAAAGGGGATGATCCAGGCCGGTTAGAACTGGTGCATGATACCTGGTTGGTCTGCGCCGACTCCAACATGAAGTATCCGATTGTGGATGGCATCCCGGTCATGTTGATCGAAGTAGGCGAGAAGTACAAAGACGTTGCCGTTGAGGACTTACCGGTTCCCCCGCCTTCTATAGACGAGTAATTAATCAGCACATGGGCTGTTATTTACTGTTTCGTACCTGCGATTTCTTTCAACACCGCGAGGTATCCCAATGAGTGCAATGCTGCCACCTGATACACAAATCCTGGTGATTGAAGACGAACCAGGCCTCCTGACCCTGCTGAGCAAGATGCTGGGCCGGATTGGGGCTGAACCGGCAACTGCCGATACGGGCAATGCCGGGCTGGACTTGCTCAAGGAGCAGGTCTTTGATCTGATCATTCTGGACTTGATGCTGCCTGATATCGACGGCTTTGAGATTCTAGCCAACCTGCGCAAAGACGACCGGCATGAAAAGACGCCAGTTCTGATCCTGTCTGCTCGCGCCGATCCTGAGTCGATTAGCAAGGGGCTGGAACTCGGTGCGGATGGCTACTTGACCAAGCCCTATCTCCCCAACACCCTCACCGACCGTGTGCGGGCGATGCTCAATCAGGGGCGCCGCGAGTTTTAGCCTGCTGAACCATTTCTGAGACATCAACAGACGACCGGCTGCCACCGGTCGTCTGCTTTTCGTTGGCAGTCTGGGAAGGCTTACCCCTCAAAGTCGCCGGGATCGTTGTCGTAATACTCATCCACGTACTCGGCGTCGAGAATCTCCGGGTCGTAGTAGCCGCTGGGCTTGCGAGGGCGATCGCCGTACTGCTCGTAGCCGTAGGGATCGGGGTCGGTGCTGCCACCAGCCCCACCCGTGCGACTGCCACCGCTGGGCTTGATGCCGCCGGGGTACTCCCCAGGGGGGAGCTCGCCACGAGGGGGTGGGTAGTCGTAATCGAAGCGACCACCTTTGCTGGCATCTAAATTGCGACCGCGAATCTGGGCGGCCAGTTCGCGGCCACTGCCAGAACGCAGCATCCCATGGCGGGCCTGTGCCTGGCGGAGCTGTTCCTCTTGCAAGGTCGTGCGGATTTCCGACTTCGGATTGCGGCGCTTCATGATGCGAGAGATCAGCCAGCCAATGGTCAGGGTCGGGATGATTTGAGTAAAGGGGATAACGCCTTATACCACAGTGATGGTTTGCAGCGACTTCAGCCCCAGCAATTCTAGGACAATCCAGGAAATCGGGGCGCTGAATATGTCGAACACCAGGTCGAGTAGGTCGAGCGCGATCGGCACTGTAATCGGGATGTGCTGCATCGTCTCGAAGAAGTCTGCATCTTCCGGTACTTCCAGGTTGGCGATTTGATACGCGGATAAGACCAACAGGGCAATCGACGTGGTGAGGATGGCGGCCACACACATGCCCAAGCCTAGCAGCGCTTGCTGTATGGTAATTTGATCGAGGATTTCCATGCTGGCGGGTGCCTCCCACTTGCGACGGTTCTAGGATGGCCTGATTATAGCATAGCCCTCCACCTTGAAACCTAGGAGGAATACGCGGCTCAACGATCTGAGGCCAGGCCACCGAGGATTGAAATCCCCGGTTACGGTAAACTGGCCGACGCAAAGTCGGCTGACTAACGGTATCGAGGGGATTAATCCCCTGGCCTGTGTTGCACGCTACAATGTGAGAACACGCACAAACGTGGATGAGGAGAATATGGCCCAATGACGAACAACTATTTGAAGGGCTTTGAATCGCAGCACAACGAAATGGTATTGGAGGATGTGCCGGTCAGCGGAAGGCTGCCGGAATGGCTGTCTGGCTCGTTGATCCGCAATGGCCCCGGCATGCTTGAGGCAGGTGACCGACCGCTCAATCACTGGTTTGATGGCTACTCGCAGCTTCATCGCTTCAGCTTCAGGGGCGGCAAGGTGAGCTACCAGAACAAGTTCCTACAGTCGCGCGGCTATCAGGCGGTCAAAGAGACCGGGCGGCTCAGCTACCGTGAGTTCGCGACCGACCCTTGTGTGTCTTTGTTCAAGCGGGTGTTCTCGGTGTTCTCACCGATTAGCGAAGATGAGTTCTCCAACAACGCCAATGTCAATATCTCCGTGGTGGCGGATCAAGTGGTGGCGCTGACCGAGGTGCCCGTGCCGATGGCCTTCGATCCACAAACGCTGGAGACCGTTGGCGTGGTGGATTGGGAGGACGATCTACAAGCGCAGACGGGTACAGCCCATCCGCATTATCATGCAGAGCGCAAGGCGACCATCAGCTATATGACGCACTTCGGCGCCAAGTCGCACTATCATGTTTATCAGCTACCGGATGGCAGCCGCACACGCGAGCTGATCGCGAGCATCCCAGCCCAGCCGGTCGGCTATATGCACAGCTTTGGGATCTCCGAGAATTATGCGGTGCTGGTCGAGACGCCTTTCATCATGGACCCCTTGGACCTACTGTTACACAAGCCAATCATCAAAAGCCTGAAGTGGAAACCGGATCGCGGCACGGTCTTTCTGGTGATCAACTTGGATGATGGCAAGGTGCGCCGCTTCACCGCACCGGCCTTTGCCACCTTCCACCATGCCAATGCTTTTGAGCAAGACGGCGCATTGATGGTGGATATGGTGTGTTTCGATGACAGTTCAATCTACACGGTTGATCTATATCTGGATAAGCTGCGCGACCCCGAAGCGCGGCCCAGCCAGGGGCGCCTGTGGCGCTATCACATTCCATTGGATCAGCCGGACGGCAGCCCAGCCACAGGTGAGATGATCGTCGATGAAGCGGTCGCTCTGCCGCGCATCAACTACAAAGGGGCCAATACTAAGCCCTATCGCTATGTGTACGGCCTGAGTACCAGCAAAGAGGAGCCGGAAGGCTTTCTGAACCAGCTGATCAAGATTGACATTGAGCAGCGCAGCACGATGATCTGGCGGCAGGCAGACTGCTATCCCAGCGAGCCGGTATTCGTCCAAGCGCCCTCTCCGCAGAGTGAGGACGACGGTGTGGTGCTATCGGTGGTGCTGAACGGCCAGACGGAACGCTCCTTCATGCTGGTGTTAGACGCCCAGACCTTTGAGGAATGCGCTCGCGCCGAGATACCGCAGCATATGCCCTTCAACTTTCACGGAGCCTTCTTCAGCGCATAGGTCCTCTGCTACGTATGCAGAACGAGGCGCCGGCTCGGACGCAGAACGAGGCGCCGGCTCGGACGCAGAACGAGGCGCCGGCTCGGACGCAGAACGAGGCGCCCCTACCCCGAAGGGAGCGCCTCGTTTGCAGGAGGAGAAAAAGCTATGGCTGACAAGCTGGCTAAGCGGGTGGGTCAGCCTGCTCGGAAACTGCTGCATCATAACGGGCCAGGGCCAGGGCGGTCTCAAGGTCCTCGACCACCGCGACACTCAGGCCGCCGTACTGCTTTTGGGCCGCGCTCGACCCGATCATCTCGACCATTTCGCTCGCGCCAACGACAATGTTGCGAACCTGCGGATGGGTCATGGTCTCATCTAGCCCCATGCCCAACACCAGATCACTAAAGGACAGGCTGGCCTCGCTGAAATCTGTGATGCGCCACAAGGTGCCCGCAGATTGCTCCAGTGCAGCCAGAACGCCGTCGTTGGTCTGGCGTGGGTCTTCGATGTTGTCGACCGGATCGGTCACGCGGACAATCACGATCGGTTCGTTGTCAAGTCGTTCAATCTGAATGGCCATTTACATCGTCCTCGAAATCTGTTTTCCATTGTTGTCGTTCACCTGTACGATGCGCTCGCTTGACCAAAACCTACCTGGACGCGTCTGCTGTTATGAGTCTGTAACGACCAGCGCGCCAGGTGGGGCCTGGCGCGGTGATTGTTTTTGAGGGGAGGGGGGTACAACTCGGCGCCGGGCAGCGGGACGGGGGCCGCTGGGGCGGGTACTTTTTCGTCCATCCAGGTGACCATGACATCTAGCGCAAGGCCCACGTTGCCGACCTGGCAATGATTGTGAGCCTGCTCCGCCTCAGTGAAGATGCGCTCGGTCATGGAGCGGGCGTTCCTGAGGGCAGCAACCTGGAGCGGGTGCATCTTGGCTGGGATGAAGTGATCAGCTTCGCCCGTCAGGATCAACACGTCCTGCGTGACGCGATCCGGGTGCTGGTTGGCTTCATTGAATTCGATCAGCTTTTTGGACGCGTCAAAGGGCGTATCGGCGTGGGTCATGTACATCAGGTTGTCGATACCCCATTTTTCCTGTGGCATCATCTGCATCTTCCAGCCCGACATCGTATTCATCAGCTTGGGATAGTTCATCAACCAGCGTGCGAAGTCAGCCACCGGCTTGGGTGGAATCTGCATGTAGTCAAACGCGATGCTGGACGCGATGACACGTTCAATACGGGGCTCAAAAGCAGCCGCGCGGAAGCATAGCCAGCCACCCATTGATAAGCCCAATAGGGTCACATCGTCGCAGTCGAAGCTGTCTAGTACCGCAGCGGTCGGCTTTTCCCAGGCCAGGTCCATTGGCAAGTGGCTGTGCTTGAGCGCGCCACCCTGGCCAGGGCCGTCAAACATGATGACCTCGTAGCCATGTGCAGCGAAGAAGGTGGCCATGGAGTAGAACTCCTCAATGAAGGAGTCGAAGCCGCCGTGCATCACCAGCGTCCCTCGCTCAAGCTCCCCTGCGCTAGGCAGGCGCAAAGCTGGCAAGACGGTGCCTGCATAAGGCACCTGATGCCGTTCAATGGGTTCATCGGCAAACAGTTGATTATAGAAAAGGTCTAGAAAGGTCTCGTATAGCTTCAACTTGTCTGGGTCCGATGGGTGGGTGAAGAACTCGGCGGCGCGATAGCTAAAGGTGGCATTCATCAAGCGGCCTTCCGCCAATGCTTTCTCGGCTTGCCGCACCATTTCGTCTTTCCAATCGGGCAAGTCGTCGATCTTAGCAGCCGCGTCTCGCATGTCCTCCAGGCGTGTGTAGCCCAGCGAGATCCAACGGTTCAACTGGAAGTCGATGATTTTGGTGCGGTGTAGCCTGTGATAACCAACGGGAAACTCAAACGTCTTCATGTGCTCCTGTGTCCTTATCCTTTGCAGCGGCCAGGCCGTACTGCAAAAACTGAATGAGATGTTCCAGTGGTTGTTCGAAGTTGTCGGCACGCTCTAGCCCGGCGACCGGTACCGCATGGGTGAGCAT
>JAADYZ010000278.1 GCA_010092775.1 Chloroflexota bacterium | reverse complement strand
GACGGATTATGATCTGGCCCCCTACCCCATCGAACTCGGCGCCGAGTTTATTCATGGCGGGCGCGTCGTCACCTGGGACGCCCTACGCGAGGTTAGTCTCTCCGGCTCAAGCGAGGTTCTAGGCTACGCAGAGTCGGTCCTCTACGTGAACGGCGAATTAATCCGCTACCCGGCTTGGGCCAATCGCTTTGAGCTTGAAGCCTACGAAGGCGTCTACGAGGTCGCTGAAGAATGGGTTGATGAAGGCTACCCTGACGCCACCGTCCTGGCCTTAGTGCAGCAAGAGCTGGCAGGGCTTAGTCTGGCTGAACCTGTGAATGTGGAACTCATCAATAACCTGTTTGCGCCTGATTACGGTGTAGGCTTGTCCCAACTTGGCATCTACGGGCTGGTCGAAGCGACCTTTGCGGGCGACGGCAACGCAGACTACCGCGTGATAGAAGGCTACAGTCGGCTAATGCAGGCGATGGCGAACGAAGTCGGCGTTAGCTACAACCAGGTGGTGCGGTCCATTGATTGGGGAAGGGATGGCATCGTCGCGCGCACAGATAGCGGCAGCTTTGAAGCAGCACGCTGCATCGTGACCATCCCATTGAGTTTGCTCAAAAACGGCTCAATTGCCTTTAATCCTGGCCTACCCGCGCCAAAGTGGGATGCGATCAATCGCATCGCGACCGCCAACGTGCTTAAGGTTATCCTGGAGTTTGAGCAAGCAGCGTGGCCGGAAGACATCGGTGTGATTACCACAGACTTGCCAACCCAAATCTGGTGGCGGCCCGGCTTCGGTCAACCTAATGAGGTGCCGGTTTGGACGGCACTGATTGGCGAGACAACAAGCAATGAGATCAGCACTATGTCGGAAGAAGCTGCCGTCCAATTTGCTCTAAACGACCTGGTGACAATCCTGGGGCCGCAAGTGCGCGAAGCGCTAATCGGTGGTCGAGTGGTCAATTGGCAGCAGGACCCATTCACCCGTATGGGCTATTCCTATGTACCGGTTGGAGCCACAGGCCAACGGGCTGTGCTGGCCGAAGCACTTGACGATACGCTGTATTTCGCCGGTGAGGCCACCCACGTGATCCGGCCTGGAACCGTGCATGGCGCAATTGAGAGTGGTTGGCGCGCGGTCGACGAAATTCTGGCAAGCCTTTAGGAAGACGCATCATGGCAGCAGAACAGACAGAATCCGAGAACAGCCCAATCATTATGTACGCCCATCCGACCTGTCCACAGGTCCCGGCGGTGACGCAGCTCTTGAACGGATCGGGCGTGCCGTATACCTATATCAACATACACGAAGATCGTGCCGGGCGAGAGCGGGTCCGACAGATCAATAATGGCTACGAGAGCGTGCCAACCCTGGTCTTCGCAGATGGAAGTACACTCACTGAGCCATCCACACCTGAACTGCGCAAGAAACTCAGCCGCCTGGGTTACCAGGTCCCGCTGAAGGATCGCCTGCTAGCCAACCTGCCGCGACTGCTGTTTATTGGGATTATCCTGTGGGCGGTGCTCGAATTCCTGGAGATCATCTAGAGACTTCAGGATAGGATTCAACTGCTGCACGTAGGTCGGCGGGGAACTCGATATGGCTGAGCGCAAAGGCGGCGGCATCCACAACTGGCTGCTTGATATCGCGCAAGGCGAACATCAGCGAGGGAACGGCCCGCACATCATTGAGCCGCCCGAGCGCATACGCGGCCACTTGCCTGACAGCGGCTTCGGAGTCGGCCAAGGCGGCACAAAGCGGCAGCACCGCACGCCGATCTCGGCTGTGGCCGAGTACGTGTGCCGCAGACTCCCGCACGAAGCGATTGCGATCCTCCAAGGCAGTGATCAGCGCAGGCACTGCTTCAGGTCCCATTTCCATCAGAGACTGAATTGCTGCGAGACGTTGATCTTTGTCTTTGAGGGCACGGACCCAGCTCTGGGCCCCTTTGTCGCCACCCAAGCGCGGCGCGAAGTGATCGAGCAAGCCACCAAGAAAGGGTTCTTGCCCCTTCTGGTTGGATGATTCATTGGACATGCCGATTTACCGAAGGAACTTAACGGGCGAAGGGAACGCAGCGAGGCTACGCTGCATTCGGTGGATTAGCTGGTGCGCAAATTGGGCAGGTTATCCTGGGCCCAACGTTGGCCCTCAGCATAGCGACCGACAGACACACCGTAGAAGACAGCCATTGACTGCGTATCTTCCACGTCGATCATCAGGAATTTGGCCAGATCAACATCACCGGGCAGGTTGAAGCGCCCATCATAGCGATCGCCGTCTGGCATGGTGGCATTGTGCAGGGCATTAACGGCAATCATCTGCTCCGGATCGATCATTGCTTCCATCAAGTTGGTGGTGCCTAGGCGCACATCCCACAGATTGGCCTCCCGCAGGTTGGCGCGAGAGAGGTTGGATTCATAGAGGAAGGCCCCATGCAGGTTGGCGCCCTCTAGGTTGGCTTTGACGAGAGACGTACCGGTGAGATTGGCCGAGGTTAAGTCCGCCTCCGCCAGGTTGGCACCCGTCAGATTAGCACCGTTGAGCTGAATCTGGCGCAGGTTGGAGCGGCGCATGTCTGCCTCAGATAAGTCCACTGCACCAAAGTAGACGCCCTCCAAACTGGCAGCCTTCAGCGTCCCGTCACGGTGCCAACCGCGCACCAAGAGCGTTTGCAACGCCAGTTGGACGACCTCTTCCTCAGAGTGATTGAGCCGCTGTAGGAGTTCGAACTTCTCGCGCTGAACTTCAGGTGAGTCCTCGCGCTGTGTGAGATTCTCGATTAAGCGTTGGATTGCACCGCGTATGCCACCAGAACCACCAAGCATGTGCTGTCTTTCCCCAATAGTCAGTTTAGGTAAGGACACGGTTGATCTGCTTGCGCAGACTCCTCGATCAGTCCTTATTATTATACAGGGTGTTCAGGAATGCCACTTCTAATCGGCGTTGAAAGGGCCGTCACAGAGCGAAATCGTAATGGCATCTTTATCTTGGCCTGCGTCAAGCCTTCGCGTTCTGTGGAGCCGCAACGCCGCGCATGCTCAAGCCGATGCGCCCGCGATTGTTATCAACGTCCAGCACAATGACATCGATAATGTCACCAACGGACAGCACATCGTAAGGGGAGCGAACGCGATAGTCCGCCATCTCACTGATGTGGACCAGCCCATCCTGCTTGACGCCAATATCGACAAAGGCACCAAAGTCGACAACGTTGCGCACGGTCCCCTTGAGGCGCATCCCTGGTTTGAGGTCTTCCATCGACAGTACATCCTGGCGCAAGATCGGTGCGGGGATGTCCTCGCGCGGGTCGCGACCGGGCCGCTGAAGCTCTTCCAGGATATCGTTGAGGGTGGGCACACCCAAACCCAACTGCTCGGCCAATTCTGAGACGGACACGCCTCGACGCAGCTTCTCGACCGTTTGGGCTAGATTGGGATCATCCGCGCTGACCGAGAGGGCGATAAGTAGTTTGCGCACCGCTTTGTAGCTCTCTGGGTGGATGCT
>JAADYZ010000277.1 GCA_010092775.1 Chloroflexota bacterium | reverse complement strand
TCTGGGCGGTGACCGAGCGCTCCATGCCCACCTACCTGCGGGTCACGGCTCTATGGGGTGGCCAAGCTGGGTCGCTGCTGTTCTGGACCTGGCTGCTCGCCACCTTCATCAGCGCCGCGATGCTGCGCAATTGGAAAGCCGAGCGCAACATGATGCCCTATGTCATTGGGGCCTCAGCCGGCACCTTGTTGTTCTTCCTGCTGCTGGTCGCCTTCTGGGAGAACCCCTTCGCCCGCTACTGGCAAGCCCCGAATGGCGAGGTCGTCGCTGCACTGTTCTCTCAAAACAACCTCCTGGCGAGCATCTCTGGCGTCTTCAGTGGTTGGGGTGAGCGTTTACCAGGCATGTTGGGGATTGTCTTCGGGGGCATCCAACCCTTGGCCCCACCCGAAGGCTCCTTCCTATTGACCCCGGCTGATGGACAGGGCTTGAACCCGCTGCTGCGCCATCCGGGTATGATCATCCATCCGCCCATGCTGTACATCGGCTTTGTCGGCTTTGTCGTGCCCTATTCTTTTGCAATCGGGGCCTTGGCGACCGGCGAAGTGAGCGATAGCTGGATCCGTGCGACGCGCCGTTGGACCCTGGTCGCCTGGCTCTTCCTCAGCCTCGGCCTGATCCTCGGTGGTTGGTGGGCGTATGACGTGCTGGGTTGGGGAGGGTACTGGGCCTGGGACCCGGTCGAGAATGCGGCCTTTATGCCCTGGTTGACCGGTACGGCCTTCCTGCACTCGGTGTTGATCCAGGAAAAACGCGGCATGCTAAAGCGTTGGAACATGGTGCTGGTGATCTCGACCTACCTCCTTGTCATCCTCGGCACCTTTGCCACCCGTTCGGGTATCGTGAGTTCAGTCCACTCCTTTGCTCGCAGCGCGATTGGACCACTCTTCTTCATCTTCCTGGCTGGTGCGCTGGTCATCAGTGTGGCCTTGCTGGTCAATCGCTGGGAAGCGCTCAAAAGCGAGCATGAGCTAGACAGCTTGCTCAGCCGCGAGTCTTTGTTCATGGTCAACAACTTCCTGTTCGTCTCGATCATGATCACAGTGGGCATTGGCACATACTGGCCGGTCTTTACCGAGCTGCTTTCGACGGTGAGTGATGTCGAGAAGAGTTCATTGGGTGCCGCCTTCTACAATCAGACTACCGGGCCGATGTTCTTCGCCCTGATCTTGATCATGGGGATCGCGCCGCTGGTCGCTTGGAAACGTGCCAGCTTCAAACGGCTCGGCTCCTCAATCCTTTGGCCAACGCTCGTGACTGTTGTCGTGATGGTGGTACTGGCCGTCTTCGGCGTGCGCAATCCGCTGGCACTGGTCGGCCTGACGATTTCCATCTGGGCCGGAACGATCACGCTCTTCGAATACTATCGCGGCGCACAAGCCCGCATGCGTGCCCATGACGAGAACGTTTTTGTCGCCATGTGGACCCTGCTAGGGCGCAACCGCCGCCGTTATGGTGGCTACATGATCCACCTGGGTGTGGTGATTATGGCGATCGGTATTCTGGCCAGCAGTGTCTACCAGTTAGAGACGCAGCAGCCGGTCTCCGCCGGGCAGACCATCACCATCGGTGATTATGTCCTCGAATATGAGACTCTGGAACGCTACGTCGCTACCGATGGACGCGCCGTTACACAGGCTCAGGTCAATGTTTTCCGCAATGGCCGCGAAGTCGGCCACATGGTGCCACGCATCGACAACTACCCAAGCGGCCAACCGATGAGTATCCCCGGCAAGATCATGAGTCCGCTGGGCGATGACTTCTACGTGCTGCTGGTCAGTTGGGAGCAGTTGAGCCTGTCGAGCGCCACCTTTAAAGTGTACGTCAATCCGCTGGTCAACTGGGTTTGGGGCGGCGGCTTTGTGTTCATCATCGGCACGCTGATCGCAGCCTGGCCCAATCTGAACACCGCGCCGAGTACCGAACGCCGGATGGACCAGACGGTCGTTCAGCCGCCACGCCGGGCCGCGCCTGCCGCCGGTGACTAACGAGGAGCCAAGAACATGACAAAGTCAAATCTGACGAAACTTGCTGGATTGCTGGTCGTTGCCTTGATCGCTCTGGTCGCCGTGCCAGTGCAAGCGCAAGATGGCCAACCTGATCCGGTTACCCCCGCTGACATTACGCACGACCAGGTCAATGCGATCGCAAGCGGCTTGTACTGCCCAGTCTGTGAGAACATCCCGCTGGACGCATGTGGAACCCAGGCTTGCGCCGACTGGCGCCAGGAGATTCGCGACATGTTGGCCGCTGGTGAGTCTGAAGCGGCCATCCGCGAATACTTCGTAGATCGCTACGGTCGCCGCGTCTTGGCCACCCCAGAACCCGTCGGTATCGATCTGCTTTTGTGGATCGCTCCAATCGTCGGCGTGCTGGTAGGTGCAGGCGTTCTGATCGTCACCCTTCGTCGCATGGCACCTGGTGCCTTAACGGAAACCATCGCGCCCAATGCAGACGTCCGCTATCGTGACCTGGACCCAGGCTACGTGGCGCGTGCCCAACGCGAATTCGAAGAATTCATCGCGGGAACATCGTAGAGGAACAATCATGAGTCAAAATACCTTACCGTATCCTAATCAGCCGCTGGAGCCGACCAACCCGGTGCCGGGTGATGACCCCAGCGCTGGCGAACAGCGTAAGCTTGCTGCCGGTCGCGTCGCGGTCTGGGTCGTCGTGGTCGCCGTGCTGGGCTTCTTGGCCCTGGGCTTGGGCCAGGCCTTCCAGACCCAACCCACCGATGGCCGCGCTCCGGACTTCACGCTGGAACTGTACGGCGGCGACACCATCAACCTATCCGATTACCAGGGCCAGGTGGTGGTGGTTAATTTCTGGGCCAGTTGGTGCAATCCCTGCCGCCAGGAGGCCGCCGAGCTAGAGCAAGTCTGGCAGGACTACCGTGATCGCGGAGTGGTCTTCCTGGGCGTCAACTATGTCGATAGTGAGGCCGCCGCGCTGGACTATCTGGCCGAGTACAACATCACCTATCCCAATGGACCCGACCTGGGTACGCGCATCTCCGATGACTACAGCATCACCGGTGTGCCTGAAACCTTCGTTATCGATGCTAACGGCGAAGTCACCTTCTTCGTGGCGATGCCGCTTAGCTATGAGCAGCTCTCTGCACAGATCGAGCTAGCACTCGCAGGAGGTCAAGATGGCTGAGTTCCCTGCAGCCTGGATCGCCCTATTCATATTCGCTTTCGCTGTCTTCGTGATCGTGCGCCCGCTCTTCCTCAGCCAATCGGCTATCGAAGCGGCCCAGGGTGTAGACGCCTGGGCCACACAACTGCGCCGTCAGGCTGATCTACTCACCGCCCGGCGCGATGTTTATGCCGCGCTGCGCGATCTGGATTTCGAGTACAGCACCGACAAAGTAAGCCAGGAGGAATATGGTCGCCAGCGCTATAAGCTGATGGGCCAGGCCGTCGACATCCTCCAACAGATTGACCAACTTCCCCCGCTGGGTGATGATCCGATTGAGTCAGCGTTGGGTGGATCCAACAGCATTGCGGAGGAGAGCGGCGAGGTCTACTACTGCTCGAACTGTGGTGAAGAAGTCGGCCTGACCGATCACTTCTGCGGGAGCTGCGGCTCCGAGTTGGTCGAGGAGGCAAGCACATGAGGCGCTTTATCCCACTTTTCACCCTGATCTTGGCCGCACTGATCGCTGCGGGCTGCTCGCTGGCCGATACACCCGTGCCTTCAGGCCCCATCCAGAGTGGGCCCCTGCCCGGCGAAGAGACCATCCACACCGATCTAACGGCCAACCCGAGCGCCTCAGAAGGGGCTGCCATCTACGCGCAGAGCTGTTCGGCCTGTCACGGCCCAGAAGGGGCAGGTGGTGGCCAGATGACTGCCGTGTTGGACGAGCAAGGCATCGAACTGCCCATGCTCAACGACCCGGAGTTGATGCGCTCACGCAGCCCCGGCGAATGGTTCGCAATGGTCAGCAATGGCACGCTCTCGGCGGGCGGCATGATGCCCCCCTTCAGCGAGTCGCTGACGGAGGTTCAACGCTGGAGCGTCGTGACCTACCTCTACACGCTCGGTACCTCTGCTGATCAGCTAGCCGAGGGCGAAGCGATTTACAATGAAGTCTATGCGGAGTGTTTCGGAGCCGACGGTGCAGCCGCCAGCTTCAACGACATCAGCATCATGGCCACCCGCTCCCCGAATAACGTCTTCAGTCAGTACATGGCAGACGAAGAAGCCTGCCCGGCTGCGGCTGAGCTCACTGAGGATCAGCGTTGGGCAGCAACCTTATTCGCCATGACCC
>JAADYZ010000276.1 GCA_010092775.1 Chloroflexota bacterium | reverse complement strand
TGCGGCAGGGCGGCGATCACACGCGGAGGAACCGTTCCATCATGCATGTGGAAGGCAGCGCAATAATCGTGATCGAGCTCGGGCAGCATCGTTCGATAGATTTCGGCCACCTCATAGAGGTCGTCTTTCGTCCAGTTTTGCATGAACTCCAATACCAATAGCTGCTGGCTCTCGTCTTGCCACCCGATATTGATCATGATCCTGCCTTATCTCTCATATCACGCTCAGTCACCCCACTACTTGTAGTTTACACGAGTCTGTCAATCCACCCACATGCAAGCTGAATAGCCAGACCGTTGATCACCTGTCCGATGGTATAATGCGCCGCATGAATCAAGAAACCACGCACCGCCGCGATCTGCTGATCGGCCTGGCGGTTTTTCTCGCCGCGCTGGGGCTGTATATCAGCACCCTCGCGCCCGGAATCGTCTTTGGTGACCCCAGCGAATACACTTTCGTACCGCACATCTGGGGGGTGGCCCATCCGCCGGGCTATGCCTTCCAGACAGTCTTGGGGGGCCTGTGGCAGCGGATCATCCCGGTTGGGGATATTCCCTATCGCGCCAACCTGTTGAGCGCCGTCGCTGGTGCGGGGATCGCTGCCCTGGCCTATGGATCAGTGCGGGCCCTGACCGCCGCCGAGGCACCACAGCTTCCGGCCATCGGAGCGGCCCTGTTAGCTGGGCTATCGGCTGCCGCTGCCACCGACATTTGGCAGCACAGTATCCATGCCAACGCCCACATTATCACCGCATTGCTGGCCACGCTGAGCGTCTTCTTACTGCTGACCTGGTCGCGCGATCCCGATAATCGGCGCTGGCTGTTCGCCTTTTGCATCGTGGCTGGCGTGAGCGTCACCCATCATCCGCTGCTGGTGTTCAGCTTCCCAGCCTACACCGTCTTCATCATCGCCACCCAGCCCGGAGTCGTGCTCGGTGAGGGCGCTCTCGCGGCTTTCAAGGGCGAGATCAGCCCGGTAGAGGCATTGGGCCAGCCAGTCGGATGGATCAATTGGCGTACCCCGCTGATCATGCTTGGCTTCGCATTGATCGGCTTGGCCATCTGGCTCTACTTTCCGCTGCGCTCGACCGTTGGGCAGACGCCCTTCGGCCCGGACAATCTCAATACGCTGAATGGTTTTCTCGATCTCGCTCTGGCGCGTGGCCTGCGCGTGAACCTGTTTCATTTCGGTTGGGCCGATCAAGCTGATCGCCTGCTGGTCTTCTGGTCGCTGCTGCGTCTGCAAATCCACAGTCTGTTGATCCCCCTGATGGCGATTGGCTGGGGCTGGTTGTGGCTGCGCCGCTGGCGGGTTGCTTGGCTGGTGACCCTGCTGCTGATCTTCAACGTGGGCTTCATCATCAACACCATCCAAGATGTGATGGCCTACCTGATGGTGCCCTTCGCCCTGCTGATGATCCTGACTGGCCTGGGGCTGCTGGCCCTGATCGAACTAGCGACGCGCAACGCGGAAGCAGCGCAGCGGGTGCCACCCTTGGCGCTGAGCGCCGCTGTTCTGGCGCTGCTGCTCTTTCCCCTGATCCGCATCGTCTCCTGGGCACCGGTGGTGTCGCTGCGAGACTACCGGGCCGCCAGCGATTGGGTCGAAGAGGTCTATCGCGAATTTGAGGGCCAAGGCGACAATGCACTGCTGCTCGCGCATTGGGAACATCTGACGCCGCTGTGGGTGGAACAACACGTCTACGACAATCCGCTGGATGAGAAGGACTTGCGCCTGGTTTTCGTCGCGGCGAATTCACCGACGCCCTGGCTCGACAATGTAGCCCGCTATCAAGACGACGGGCCGCTCTTTGTTTCGGGCTATCAGCCGGAACTGGTCGCCGTCGGAATGCGCCTGCGCCCGGTCAGCGCACACATCTATGAGGTGCTGCCCGCAGGAACTGCCGATCATCTGGATTACCCCACCCAGATCGATCAATCTGCAGGGCCGGTGACCCTGCTGAGCGCGAACCTGGCGGAAGGGTCTTATCGCCCTGGAGAGCGGGTGCCTTTGTCGCTGGCCCTACGCCTCGATCAACCGACGGATCAGGTGATCTTCCCGCAAATTCGAGCCGGGGGGCTGTCTCTCACGCCAAGCACCGACAGCCATCTACTGACGCCCAATTGGGAGCTGGGTGAAGTCATCGCCGAGCGTTTTGACTTCACCGCCCCGCTGGGCGATCATTGTGAGCCACTGCTGGTGGAGATCGGTCTGCGCAACTTGAGCAACAACGAAGACCTGAGCTTTGAGGACAACAGGCAGTGGATTGAGATCGGCAGCGTGGAGATCGATTGTTCCATCCCACCGGAGCCGCTGCCCGATGAGCTGCTGACAATCTACGGCAACCAGATTGGCCTGGTCGGGGCAGCAGCCAGCGGCAACGGTCAACGCCGCGAAGCCGTGTGGAGCGATCCGATCGTACTGGGGCCAGGCTACAGCCTTGACCTACGCTTGACCTGGCGCGCCCTTAGCAGCCCGGTCGATAACTACAAGCTCTTCGTCCACCTGATTGACCCTGGTTTTCAAGTGGTCGCACAGCACGACGCCCCGCCTATGACGGGCGCTTTCCCCACCTTCCTGTGGTTTCCGAAATGGCTGCCTGGCCAGCAGATCGTCGAGCCGATTACGCTAACCGTCCCACCTGATGCGCCCCCTGGCGACTACCAAATCGCCATCGGCATGTACGGATTCAACACCTTCCGGCGGGTTCATACCCATAATCCGGCAGGTGAGATTACAGGGGATTTCTTTATCCTGGGTTCGGTTCGCGTTGAATAACACTTCACATAAATAGCCGATTTGTACTGACAAGGCCAGATGACGCTTGACAGAATCGCTTAGTTGGTGCTAGCTTTGAGGTTGTACACACACATCCAGTTTTCTGGGAGGCAAGATGCTACACGTGTGGGGATAGCGTCTTGCCTGTGTGTACGCTTGGCTTACCTCCGACATCTTAAGTGACATCAGCAACCCTTACCCTCTGAGTGTTCTTCAGCGGGCATTTTTGAATCTGCAGCAGAACGCCGTACAATTCGGAACGACTTAGACCCCATGAGATAGAGGATATGCACATGGAGAGCACCAGCGACCGCCAGAAGGGCGGCCTCAGCGAGCGCCATCAAAACGAGATCGAGCATGGCCGCCACCTGGCGGAGAGCGGCCAGCCCGAAGTCATCTGGAATTGGGGCAGCCCAGCAGGCCAGGTCCGGGCCAAACGCCGCGCCCAACTCATCGCAGAGGCGGCAGGACTCGCGCCAGGGAAACAGGCTCTCGAAGTGGGCTGTGGCACCGGCCTGTTCAGCGAACTCATGCTGCCACATGGAGCACACATCCTGGCGGTAGATATCTCCCCCGATCTGATCGACCTGGCAAAGGGGCGCAAGCTACCGGAAGATCAGGTTGATTTCCGCGCGATCAGCTTTGAGTACGCAGGGCAGCCCACCCAGTTCGATGCCATTGTCGGTTCCTCGGTGCTGCACCATCTGGAGATGATCCCAGC
>JAADYZ010000275.1 GCA_010092775.1 Chloroflexota bacterium | reverse complement strand
TGTGCCAGTTATTCCCGTCGTCTTTGCAGCCTTCATTCTTACATTTGTCATCCTCAATTCCCAAGCGCCCTATCAGCACCCAGATCGTTTTTTACTAGCCTATGTCATAACATTACCAATAATATTTTCACTCCCCGCAATCTTGACCGGGCTGGAAAGTGTAACCGTTGACGATAGTTCACATCCTAACCAAGGGATATTCAGTTCTATAGAAAACGGAGTGCTGGCAGGAGCGATTAGTGCAGTAGTTTATTTCCTCGCCGTGTTTATCTCACAAGTCATATTGAACGATATTAGCAGAGCCTTGGTCTGGGGGCTGTTTAGCCTTATTTGGTATTTTTTGTGGGTCGGGTTTTTGGTTGGCTTTGCACCCGCTTTGCAACATTTCGTCCTACGATGGATGCTACATCGCGATGCAGATACCCCTTTGAATTATGCAGCATTTCTTGACCATGCATCCCGCCTAATCTTGCTACGACGGGTGGGCGGTAGTTACACCTTTATTCATCGCTCATTGCTAGAGTACTTTGCCGCGCTAGAGCCTGAAACAGACGGTTCATGACACTTACCAACCAAACGACACGCGGGTAGGGAATTAGTGGCATTCCCGGGATGAGAAGACCGCCATCCTGCTGACTTCGTAAGTTACTTACACCGCGCCGGGCAGGTTTGACCACCGGCACAAAGCGGTCAATCTAGCGCAGCCAGCCTGCCCACCAGAGCGGGTGCGGGCGGCCATCGCCGCCCGCGCCTACCAGCAGGCCGGGCTGTGTGTTATCCCGCTGATCGGCAAACGACCGGCCATCCCGACCTGGAAGCGCTACCAGAACGAGCAGCACACGACCCGGACGCTGTGCGTAGAACATGGGGGTGGGTCTCCATACGTTGGGAATGTACAAGATATCCCTATGACAGGCTAAAAATGCCTCCTATGGAAGACGTATACTCCACAATGTGACAAATGATACGGGCACAACGTAAAAACGGCCGCTCTTCTATTCGAGGGTGCGCAGTTTTCAACCTAAGCGTTGTCTTATGTCAGAATGGCAACCATTTTGGGTCACTGTACACACAGGCTAGATAATGTTACTCTTCGCAGCCACAATCAAAGCCTCGACACGAGTGATGACCCCAAACTTATCCTAAATATTTCCCATATGGTATTTGACGGTCGATACACTGATATGCAGTTGTTCGGCCACATCATTAAAGGTGAAGCCCTGCGCCATGGCCTTGAGCACATCGATCTCACGCTCGGTGAGGTTGTAGGGGTTGTCTGGCCGAGTCATGGTGGCAAGCTGCTGCACGATCTCCGTCGAAAATGCTCCTGTTCCCTGATGCACGGCCTGCAGCGTGGGGATCAGATCCTGGGTGAGGTTGCCCTTGAGGATGTATCCTGCTGCCCCATTTGTAAGGATTGACTTTACGCTATCGTGATCGTGAATGTTGGAGAGCACCAAAATCCGCATGCCAGGGTCGGCTTGCATGATACGGCGGTGGCTGTGGATGTCCTGCGCAGGTACCAACCAGCCCTGGACTAATTGTCTAAACAAGGGCACCCAGGCGGCACATCGGTTGTCTGGATGGAGGTTTTGGAGGGGGCGCTTGGGCCTTCATGTCCCAAGCGCGTGCTGTCAGCGTGCTAAGGAGCTTTGAGCTGGTGGCGGCCGAACAAGCCGTCCACGATTGGTCTGTCCAACAGCTACTCAAGTATCAGCTTAGCCATCGGGTTGGGATGGCAGATGCTTTGATCGCCGCGGTGAGTCACCGGCTCCAACTCCCCCGCTATACACCCAATCTCAAGCACTACACTGTCATGGTAGGCGCACTGGCCCCGCGACTTTGTTGAGCCCCTAGCTTAGGCACCCGTAACCCTAAAGAATCTCATCCGCTCGAGGTCACCCTCCCCGATTTTGACGGCGATGAGTCCATTTGCGGCGGACGGCGGACCAGTTCCTGAGTGCTATTCGGAACGCAGCTCGCTCTGGTATACTCCTCGGCACATGATATGCTATGCTGAAATAGATCATAATGAATGCAAGCATGATGAAGACTAGGATACGATATGATGGGTTTGTCAACCTTTGTCAAGAATCAGTTTCTTGGTGTCAATCCGCTGTTGCATAGCAGGCTTCAGATGGAAGGTGGTTGGGACAACTTTCATATCAACCATATCTCGGATCTCACCCGGTTTTTGCAACGGGATTTACGAGAGTTGGGCTACCTCGCACAGGCAGAGCAATCCCTTCAAATCCGCCGCCGTGAAGGCCCAGCGCGCCTACCTGAGTCAGACGTCATGATATACGATCCCGTTCAGCGTAGCCCTTCGCTTATTCATTCAAGTGGTGGATTGGCGATATCGGTTCCTGAGCTACTTGAATTGACCGAAGAAGATCTGGCGACCTACCGTGCGGTGGGCATTTATCAGAAGACGCCAGGCGATGCTCGGGGAGATGCTGTTGCTTGGCTAGAGTTGCTTTCGCCAGCGAACAAACCGGGCGGGCGCCACTTTTCCCCTTACCGGGACAAACGGACCGCACTGCTGCAGGCCGGCTTAGTCTTCGTCGAGCTAGACTACCTCCACCATCAATCGCCGACTGTAGCTGTCCCGACGTATCCTGAGCAGGCAGGAAGCAGCGCATACCGCATTCTTGTTATCGATCCTCGGCCGGATTGGCTACAGGCCGCCGGGCGCGTCTATCCAATTCACGTCGATGAAGCCTTGCCCACGGTACCCATCCCACTCAATGACGGGGACCAGTTGGACTTCGACTTTGATAAGCCCTATCAACAGACCTATGAGGCGCTATTCTTCGGAGATGAAGTTGACTACAGCGAGCTGCCTCCGGGCTGGGATGACTACAGTCCTGTGGATCAGGCGCGCATCCTCAGCCGTCTCCTTGTCGTTCGTGACGGCAAAACTGGGCGACCAGGACCGATCGATCGGTTGCCGCTTCAAGAGGCGTGGAAACAATGGGCAGGATAGCCACCGAAGACCTATGGCAGACTATTGGGTACTTGACAAGACCTTGCTATCCTCTTCTATTCTAAAGTACCAGAGGTTATCTTTGCCAGGCTAGCCTCTCTTTCTTTCTTGATCCACATAGATCAGCTCCCCCACTGATAGAACAGAGGTAAGCATCTCGCTCCGCACAACTGCCGCATTATGTTCGCTAGCTCATGACGATCCGTCCCTTTCCTTTAAGTCTTCGTCACATAGCCAACCTCCTAAATGAAGCTTCCTTTTTTTATCCTCTAGGGTCCAAAAACCCCATCCATGTTTGTTGATAGGCCGATCCGTGGCGTATGCTCTGGCAGAATAGGCATCTGAATTTGCCCGGCTAGAACGGGATGTCATGCTCTGGTTTCTGGTAAAAGTGATACGCTCAGCGCTCTTGGAATGGGGCAAGGCAAGTCGCGAGAGCGACGAAGCCAAAGACCTTGAGATCCTGTTGCTGCGTCGGCAGCTGGCCATCGCTGAGCGAAAGCTCAACAAACTGTTGCGGGTGTCACAGGTCGAGAAGCTGACGCTGGCAGTGTTGACATCGAAACTACGGTGACAGAGGGCTGTGGGTGGGCTGAGCTCGAAACGTTTCTTTTACCAAAGTGCGCCCAAAGCCCCTAGATTGATGTATGGGGATGTTGGGCGCGTGGTGCGTGTGGAATAATCTGCCTGTCGTACAGAAGCAGAATAGGCTCAAACGACATTTGCAGTACCGGGCAGGACGTGTCCGTGAGCCAGAACGTAGCGTGTTGCCGCAAGCGTGGCTCAGAAGCCCCGCCCTTAGGCGCGGGAGCGTCACAGGAAAGCGAACCGAGGGCTCCCAAAAGGGCCGAAATCCGACCCTTTTGGGAAAGCTATTGTGTGGGACGACATGTATCTACTGCTCCAAACATGATGAGGCCCAACGTATTCATACCACCGCGGGTTGCATGATGGCTTGACTCTACCCCTCAGGAGCGAACAACTCAGGTGAGCGCGTAATGCCCATAGCGTGCAGGCGTGGGAGGAAGGTGGGCAGTACACCTGTTGCCTTGAAGCCGCTTTCCTGCTCATGGACGAAGATATCCTGCATGGTGATGATGTCGCCTTGCGTGCCTGTCACCTCGCTGATGCGCGTCACGCGGCGTACACCATCGAAACCCATGCGCATCATCACGATCAAGGCGAAGGCGGTGCCCATTTGCTGGCGGATAGACCGTACAGGAATGGCAGGATTCTCCATAATACACAGCGTCTCGAACCGAGCCATCACGTCCTGTGGGTTGGCCGCATGTATGCAGAACATGCTGCCATCATGGCCGGTGTTGAGTGCTTGCAGGAAGTGCAGCGCCTCACCCCCACGTATCTCATTGAGGATGATGCGATCTGGACGCATCTTTAACGCACTAATCACAAGGTCGGTAGGGCTGATGCCACCTTGGCCATCAGTGTTAGGCGGGCGGGCTTCTAGCCGCGTGACGTTATGATGGTCGACCTGTACATCAAAGGTGGAGTCAATGAGCAGTAGACGCTCGCGCAGTGGGATATGTTGGATGATGGCCTCAAGCATTGTGGTTTTGCCGCTGCCACTGCCACCCGCAACGACCATCGAGACAGGCCCTCGGGCGGCAGCGGCCAGAAAAGTCGCCATGGTGGGCGTTAGAGCGTTAAGCTCAACTAACTCATCCAAGGTTTTACGCTGGTGCATGACCTTGCGGATCACAAAACTCGGGCCATTGGGCGAGATTGGTGGCATGACGATGTGCATGCGCGACCCATCATCAAAACGCACATCAAGGATGGGGTGGCTCTCATCAAGGTGGCGACCGAAGCTCTCGGCGATGAACTGAACAACGTCCGTGATGCTCTGCGCATCGTCAAAGGTGCCTTGCTCCTGTGTGATGTGACCGCCACGGTCGACATAGACGGAGCCGGGGCCATTGACCATAATCTCCAGTACGGTAGGGTCTTTAAGCAGGGGGTCAAGCGGTGCAAGGGGGAGGGAATCTGTCATGATAGGGTATCTCCTTCATCATTAACTGTGTTCTTAGTTTGCCACAGCCGGGCCGTGTGATGACCGTCCGTTTTGTGGGATGCAGCCTGTCCATGTGGTCAGCCCTCGATGAGCCCATACTGCACGGCAAGCACAGCGGCCTCGGTACGTGTGTTGACGCCAAGCTTGTTGAAGGCATTGTCAAGATGAAACTTGACGGTCCGCGGGCTGATATACAGCTCGGTGGCGATGGCTTTGTTGGTCATGCCAGATGCCACCAACTGAAGGACCTCCGTTTCGCGCTCACTGAGTTCAGGAGGTGGGGCCAGGTCTAGCGTGATGGCGATCTCTAAGCCCCCGTATTCGCTGGTGGTATGGAGCAGGGTCGCCCCCATACGTTCGACGCGTTGTGTGATGGTAGGTAGGGGATGGGGCTCGGCTGTGTGGCCATCATCACTGAGCGTAAAGGTAAGAGTGTGCCCATGCTTACGCAGCTGAATGTAAACTCGTGAGGCGTGTCCCTCACGGGCGGCCTGTTCGAGTACATCCTGTGCAGTACGGTATAGAGCCAGCTCGACATCAGTAGGCAGACGTGCATCTAAGCGCTGCACGCTTAGGCGCACATCAAGGCCCCGCATGCGCTGCTCCTGTGCAGCAAGGGCCTCAAGAGCGGGCTCTAAACCGAGAGTATCTAAGGTGGCAGGCGCAAAACGGCTTTCCAAGTCGCGGGCGCTTTGCGCGGCCTGCTGTGCGAGCGTTACTAACACGGCAATGGCGTTGGCAGCGCTACCACGGGTTGTCTGTTGGAAGGCATGGGCTTGTGTGAGCAGTAGCTCTATCTGTGTGATGACGGTTTCATTGAGCAAGACCGCCATGCGGCGGCGCTCGGCTTCAATGGAGTCGCTGGCGGGTGGGCGGCCATCGTGCACACCGGTTTGCAGACGGACTAGGGTCTCCTGCACTTCAGCGGCTGAGTGAAAGCGCTCGGTAGGATTCTTCGCTAGCAGACGCATGATAAGAGCTTCAACCGCATCAGGCAGGTGGGTGCCCTGCGGCGGCGGAGGTGGGTGATTCAGAATGTTACTCACAGCGGTGGAGCTGTTGGAGTCAGCGAAAGGTGGAAAACCGGTCAGCATTTCGTAAAGCACCACGCCCAAGGCGTACAGGTCAGAGCGATGGTCAACGGTGCCTTGTGTAAGAGCCTCGGGCGGCATATAGAGCAAAGTGCCAACAATATGGTCATCAGCGGTGATGCGCTCCTCATCGGCAGATAGTGTCAAGCCGAAATCGGCCAGTTTGGCGGCTCCGTGAGGTGTCATCAAGATGTTGGCAGGCTTGATATCCCGATGAGTAAACCCACGACTATGGGCGTAGGCTAATGCATCAGACAATTGGGCCCCGATAGCAAGCACTTCACTGAGAGGCAAGGGCCCCTGACTAAGATGCTGTTTGAGGTCAATCCCGGCCACATATTCAAGGATGAGGTAATGCCATCCGCTGTCGGTGCCAAGGTCGAATAGGGTGACGATGTGCGGATGGTTGAGTTGGGCGGTGGCTTGTGCCTCTCGCATGAAGCGCGGGTCGTGCTGGGTGGCCGCCACAAGTTTGATGGCAACATCCCGGTTAAGGGTGGTATCCACTGCCCGGTAGACGGTTGCCATCCCGCCCTTACCAAGGTGTTCGGCCAGCCGGTAGCGATTCTGTATGAGGGGGGGTGGAGGGCTCACAGGTAGCTCCTTTCGTATACCACTGTTACAGTATGGCGGAAGTACATATCAGCCGCCATGACCGTGTAGTGGGTTGGAACCTGTCCGTTTGGGCAGGGGAGGTACTACATCGAGAAGCAACGGATCATTCGCCCTGGATCACAAGTTGACCAATTGCGGTGACCAGCTAGGATCCAGCCCTGTGTCACGCAGGATGCCCTCAGAAGGTCTGGTGGTTGTCTCCCCTCTTCTTCATTGAACAGGGCAGTCTCTTGTGCCTGGTGGTCTTGATTGGCTACTTGTTGTGGCAGCGACATCAGGAGGTCTTCACAGGCTCGGCGCTCACTCTCAACATCCGTCAATCGGGATGATGCTCAGTCTAAATCGAGATCGGATACATTAAATCGCCTCACAGG
>JAADYZ010000274.1 GCA_010092775.1 Chloroflexota bacterium | reverse complement strand
GCTGGACGCAGCAGGCAACGTCTGGGAATGGACCTTGAGCAAGTGGGCAGACACTTACCAACACCCCGAAGATAACGACATACAAGGTGAAAGCAGCCGGGTGTTGCGCGGCGGTGCGTGGCATCGCGGTCAGGACGACGTGCGCTGCGCTTCCCGCTGCTATGGGTTTCCTCGTGACGGGCTCGACGGTGAGGGGTTTCGGGTGGCGGGTTGGTCCCTGTTCTAGGGTTCCGCTCTGCGCTCTGATATTCTGCCCTCTGATTTTCTGAACCCGTACCCCCGCCAGGCGCGCTGCGCCATGCCTGACGGGGGTGGGGCTGTACATGTCCCTTGCGGCCAGCGACTTCATAGGCAACCCAGACGAGCCTCATAGATGGGCGGACCATTTGTGTCAGCCCATACGCATAGGGCACTAGCTTAGGGTGCAAAAACCTCCGCGTTCTGGAAGACCAACTCCAGAATCGAGGCCGACAGGCGATCAACATTTGAGCCGGAGCTGTTCATCATGAAGACGACACCCACCTGCTGATCGGGCAAGAAGTACATCTCGGTGACGGTGCCCTGCTCGCCGCCGCTGTGCCCGACGCTGCCATCTTCCGAGGTATACCAGATCAACCCTTGGCCGTCTTGGGCGGTGGTTTGCTCGCTCAACATCGCCTCGATGCTTGCTGCGCTGATCACCTCCACACCGTTCCAGGTGCCGTTATTCATGATCATACCCATAAAGGCCGCCATGTCCTCCACGCTGGATCGCAGGCCACCATCTGGATAGGTGGGGAAGCCGTAGTGCCCATAGGATGTGCCATCCGAGGCGATAGGCAGAGCGATACGACTGGTGTCCGGGAAGTCCGCCAATCGGAAGCTGGTATTGGTCATGCCAAGGGGCGTGAAAATCTGCTGGTCGGTGTAGGTGGCAAAGGGGATGCCCGTTGCAGCCTCGACGACATAGCCACTTAGTGAAGTGCCAACGTTGCTGTAGACGTACTCATTGCCTGGGTCGCTGTCGATGAAGTTGTCATCTTCATCGTAGTAGGCGCCGCCGGGCGTGAAGTAGCCCTGCATGAAAGCGCTCAGCGCAATGGGTGAATCGCCGTCGCTGTAGTTGTTATAGACGGCCTCCCCATCGACCAGGCCCGACGTATGCGTTAGCAAATGGCGGATCGTGATCGTCTCGCCATCGATGAGTGGGTTATCCACTGTGAAGGGCAGATAGGCGTCAATCGGGTCATCAAGGTTGAAGGTCCCCCGATCGGCGGCGATGACGACAGCGGTCGCTGTAATGGTCTTACTGACGGAGGCCATCAGGAAGGGTGTATCGGCTTGGATCGGGCTCCCGCCTGAGGTGGCGGTGTTCCCTAAGGTGATGGTGTCGAGAAGCCGGTTACCTGAGACAATCGCCAGGGCCAAACCTGGAACGCCATTGCGGCTGCGCCAATCTTCCAGAGTCGCTTCAAGATCACCCAGGCTGGCAATGCTCTCCGTAGACGGATCAACACGAAGTATGTTGCCGTCGAAGACACTGTCGCAGACGGTGGGCAGACTGTCAACGGCCTCGAAAGTGGCAAGATAGTCATCATCGCTCGGTCCTTCGTAAAGGTCGAGACTATCGCCTTCAACGGCTAATTCATAGATTTCTTCGTCATTTTCGGAATAGGCTACGCTGTCGAAGATGGTCAACGCAGCGTACTCGCCGCAGCCCAACGGGGTGACGGTGTATTCAGTCAGCGTGCCATTTGCGATCTCCAAAGCGATGCCTTCCGTCTCTGTGTACCAGATGCCATCGAAAGTGCTGTCCTCAGCGAAGTCGTCTTCGAACTCCTCATCATAGCCTTCATCATAGAATTCATCCCCTGCGCAGGCGGTGAGCAGGGCCAGAACCATCAAGAGTTGCATGAGTCGCAAGATTGTACTCCCTGGAGTGGAAACATAAGCAGCGTCGGCCACATAGTACCACGCCTCTCGCTAAGCTGGCATAGCAAGAGGCCGCTTGCTGCGGCCCCTTACGAATGTGTTATGGGATTGTGTTGTGGGTCAGGCTTACTCGCCTTTACCTCGGTAGGGGTCAAGTGGCTCGAAAGAGGTGCCATTGCTGCCATTTGGCACGCTGATGGGACGGGCAGCAAGGTCCTCCGTTGGCTCCGGGTCCAGATTGATAGGCCGAGTTGGGCCAGTCTCTTCCAGTCTTGGCTTTTCGATCGGGCGGAATGTCTCTGTTGGCTCCGCATTGCGCTGCCGCTGGCGGCTGATCAGCCACTAGCGGCCGCTGATTAACACCGCGGGCCAGAACAGATTGGCCAGCAGGTTGTCGCTGATGTTAAGCAGCAGCTCGAAGAACACGCCGCCTGCCGCAAACAACGCCAGACCGATGCCTGTCCAGGCCATACCTGCCTTTGAGACGCGCTCAAGCTCGCTGTACTGGCCGTAAATCAACAGCCCGACCCCAATTGAGGTGGGGAAGATCAACGCCCAGCCATAGGCGAAGAAGGCAAAGTGTCCAAAGGTGGCGGCATACATCAAGATTAGCCCAGTGGTAGTAATGACACTGCCCGGCAATGCCAACCACCCCCAATTCTTGCCCAGCAGCGCCATGAAGGCGAAGAAGAGCAAACCCGGACCAATCACAAAGAACGGCCAGATGAAGGACCAAATGCTGATGTTGAAGATTTGTGCAACAAGGAGAAAAAGTCCGATAGCGAGCAGTGCGCCGCCTGCAATCGCACCGCTCTGTGTTGTGCGTCCTGTGCTGCTTGGTCCGTTCATTGGCTCTTGATTGGGTCGTTCAGCCATATGTTACGTCTCCTCTACTGCCTTGTGTCTCACAGGGCAGGCTCATGAGTGCTTAATAGCCCGTTTTTCATTCTACGATAGTATACGCGCTGTCTCCAGGCTACGTTGCAGCAAAGTGCAGAATTGAGCCGATTAGCGTAGCTGAAGCCGAGGTTAAGGCCGTGTAAAGATCTGCTTATGAGGTTGGCAGAAGCCTTGTCAGTGGCTTAAGGCGCTGCCTATAATCTCAGCGGTTGTGTTTCCCTTGAACCACCTCAGTCTGGAGAATGGCAATGATACAGCACGGTCGCTTATCTAAAGAGCTTCTTGCGATCCTCGTCCTTTTCCTGCTGTGGGCAACTGTGGCCTGCTCAAGCACCGCCACAGTTGAACCCACCCCTACTCCACAAGAACAGCTTGGCTTCGAGACTGGTAGTGCCATGACAGACCTCAATGCATTTCAAACCCGTCTCGGTAATGCGATCCAAGATCGTGATTGGACCACTGCACGCAGTTTGATGGGCGAACCATTTTACATTGGTTATTGGGAAGATGGTCCGGCTCTAGAGGTCGATCGAGCGGAAGCGATCGATATTCTGCAAGTCTCTCATATTGCACCTGAGGGCACGATCCAGTATTTCATCAATGCCTCACCCAGCATGGGCGATGACATACCCGGCCAGGAATACTTCAACTACCCGGCAGGGATGATGGCCTGGCTTGGCTGGGGAATTGATAACTCCGACAACGCGGTAGCAGTGGTGCGTCAAGCACAGGATGGCACCTTCTACTGGGAAAGCTTGATTGCCTCCAGCTCGAACTTTTCAGCAAGCAGCCGTCCGGGTGGGGTTAATCTAGATCAATATCCTGGCGGGCAATAAAGGCGTTCAACAAGCGCGCTTAGATGGGCGCGTCGAGGCTAAAGGGATCGTCGTCCAGTAGATCGGCTAGATCGTCTAGCAACATCCGCCAGTCGTCTACGTCTTCCCATTCCAGGCCTAACTCGCCCAGCAGTCGACTCAGATCATCTTGACTGACCTCAAACCCAAATTGGCTCGCCAGGTCAAGCCCGGCGAGCCAATCCGAACGGCAGGCGATGAGCCGCTCTCGCAAGCCCTCATCATAGTAGGTGGCTCGCAGAAAGCCGATCGTGCTGTCGAGCGACATTAGCGGCGGTAAGCGGGGGTGTAGAAGGGCCGCTTGACGATCCTGGCCTTCTTTGCACTGCCCCGGATGATCACATCGACTTCGTGGCCGGTTTTGGCCAGGCTGCGCGGGACGAGCGCCATCGCCGCGTAGATCTCGCAGGTAGGGCAGTACATACCGGTTGTCACAAAGCCGCTGGCCCCATCAATCTGGACCTCATAGCCTTCACGCGGTACACCTTTATCCACCATCTCCAAGCATACCAATCGGCGCTCTGGCTTCTCCAGGCGCTGCTTCAGCAGCGCATCCCGTCCGATAAAATCGGGCTTATCGGTCTTGACGGCAAAGCCCAGCCCGGCATCCAGCGGCGTGATATCTGGGCCGAGTTCGTGGCCATAGAGCGGCAAGCAGGCTTCGAAACGGAGGCTGTCGCGAGCGGCCAGGCCGATTGGACGGGCACCCAGGTCGGTCAAGCTGGTCCACACTTGCACGGCTTGTTCTGCGGGGAAGAATAGCTCGTAGCCGTACTCGCCGGTGTAGCCGGTGTTGCCCAAAATCACATCGACGCCGCTCACCTGGGTCCGGGTGGCTGTGTGGAAGGGCAGCTCGTTTAGATCCATCCCGACGACCTGTTGCAAGGTCTCCTGCGCTTTGGGGCCTTGCAAGGCCAACATATAAGTCTCGTCAGACACATCTGTGATGCTGACGTCAAAGCCGGTTAGATGAGCCTGCATCCACTTTCGATTCTTAGCCCGGTTCGAGGCGTTGACGACAACGTAGTAGGCTTCGGGCAGACGATAGAGGAATAGGTCGTCAATGGTTCCGCCGTCAGCGTAACACATCAGCGAATAGGCCGCGTCCCAGACCTCCAGTTTGCTGACATCATTGGTGGTCATGTAATTTAGGTAGCGCATGGCATCGGGGCCTTCGACCAGAAACTGCCCCATGTGATCAATATCGAACAGACCTACGGCTTCGCGTACCGTCTTGTGTTCCTCGATGGGGCTCTCATACTGCACCGGCATCTCCCAGCCGGCAAAGGGAACCATCCGCGCACCTAGCGCGACATGAGTATCATACAGGACAGTGCGATTCAATTCGCTCATGGAGTCTCCTTACTGATGATAGTGTGGCGGGTCAGTCCAAGTGGGTGTTCGTTGAAGTTGGAAGAGTTCCAAGAATCATCATAGCATATAAGCTGAGGCTTGAGAACTGCGATTAGTCGGCGACAAAGGCACGCGCGCGCTCAACATAGGCCAGCGCAGCAAGGCGATTCGCCTCGATTTCCTCGTGGCGCAGCTCCCGGACAGCCCGCGCCGGGCTACCCAAGATCAGGACAGCAGGTGGGAAGTCCTTGCCGGTGACGACTGCCCCAGCGCCTACGATGCTGTCCTCACCAATTTGTGAGCCGTTGAGCAGGATCGCACCCATCCCAACCAGAGCGTTCGATAAGATCGTACTGCCGTGTACGATCGCCCCATGACCGATGGTCACCCCCGTGCCCATGCTGATGGGAAAGCCCGGATCAACGTGCAGAATGGCACCATCCTGAATGTTGCAGCGCTGGCCGATTTGGATCTGGTCGCTATCGCCGCGTAAGACTGCATTAAACCACACACTTGAGGCCGCGCCGATGGTCACGTCGCCGACGATAATCGCCCCAGGTGCAACAAACGCAGAGGGATCAATCAACGCGGGTTGATGGCGGGTCTTGAGAGCCACGCTCACCAGTCCTGGGCGGGATTGAACTCAGCATTTCGGGTGACAAATAGGGTGCCGTCGATCGAGGTGCCCTCATTGAGGCTGGCGACCCACACCCGGTAGAGCCCCGGCGGGGCAGGATCGTAGCTTAGGGTGGGGTTCAGGGTATCAAAAGAGTCATCGTTGCAGGCCAACGTGCCTCCCGGCTCTTGGATCACCAAGGCTGTGTCACCCAGACCTTGCGGCACCACGAAAAAGCGCAAGAAGCCGTCTCCAGACCAGCTCATCACCACGTCGGGCGCAATGCTGGCAAATCCAATGCAGCCCGCCCCTAAGGCTCCCACATTTACGCGCCCACCACTCACGATAGCCAGGGCAAAGGGATCACGCCCGCTGTCGTTGGGGAAGGGAAAGCTGCCGAAGTTGGGTTCGGCAGCCGGATTAAGGGTCGGAGCGCCCTGCTCTTGGGGAACGGCTGTGACCGTCGCTGTGGGCGGTGGGCTGGTTGGCGTCCAGGTTGGAACAGGCTGCGGTGGTGAAGCCGCGCTCGGTGTACCCACAT
>JAADYZ010000273.1 GCA_010092775.1 Chloroflexota bacterium | reverse complement strand
AGATGTGTATAAGAGACAGATCCTGCTGAACGGGCGCAAGACGCGCCTAGATAAGTTCGCCAGCCACTCGATCCGTTATGCCTACGGCGAGGAGGTCAACACACTGCGTGCGCTGCTGGCTCAGGCTGACCTGGTTTCTGAGGGGCTCGACGACATCCTGGCCGATGCCAAATCGGCACCAAGTAGTGACGACATCCAGGCAGCGGCAACGGTCATCAGCGAGGCGAATAATCTGATCATCTTTGCCGGTGGCGAAGGGCTGACCGCGACACAAAGCCATGCGCTCGCGCAGGCTTGCAGCAATCTGCTGGTCGCGACAGGCCATGTTGGCCGCGTCGACAACGGCCTGATCATGGTGTGGCCTGGTGCCAATCTGCAAGGTGCCTTCGATGCAGGCTTCCACTACGCCTTCGAACCGGGCTATCAACCGGTTGAGATGCCAGGGCTGAACTACGATGGCATATTGGCCGAACTCGAAGCCGGTAACCTGCCACTCGTCTACATCGCCGGAGCGGATCTGGTCTTCGACAGTGCCGAGGCTGAAAAAGCCTTGCGAGCCACCAGTGGCACGATCATCGTACAGGATATGTTCCTGACCGCGACCGCCGAACTGGCCGACATCGTGCTGCCGACCCAGAGCATCGGGGAGCGTGATGGCACCTATACCAGCGGTGAGCGTCGCGTACAACGCTTCTACGCAGCCATTGAGCCAATGGGTGAGAGCCTGCCCGACTGGGAGATCGCCCAGATGGTTGGCGCTGAACTTGGACAGGGCGAGGTCGACTTAGGTGCGGCATCGGTGTTCATCAAGCTGACCAAAGCGGCTGCGCCCTATGCCGGTCTGACCTACCAGAGCCTGGCCGTCACCGAAGAGCAATGGCCTGATGTCGGCGGCGAAGACCTCTATTATGGCGGCACCGCTTTCACCAACGACAGTGGGTCCGGCATGCAGTGGACGGCTTTTGCCGAGGACCTGTCTTTTGAGCCAAGTATTCAGGCACCAACTCACAGTGTTCCGCTGAAGGCGTCGGATGGCGAATTCGTGGTCGTCCCGGTGACGATGATCTATGATCGGGAGACGGTTGTTAACAAGACCGACCTGCTGCAAGAACGTGTGCCCGATCCCTTCGTGATGCTGAATCCGGCTGATGCCGAGCAAATGGGTTTGCAATCGGGTGATCCGCTTGAAGTGGTGATTAACGACCAGTTGATCCACGTTGAAGCGGCTCTTGATGCGGGCGTGCCGAGCGGTGTGCTGGTGCTGCCGCGCCGTCTGCAAACTCAAGGCGCCCCGACCAGCGCCATGCTCGGTGCCCTACGCAAATTGGAGGCTGTCAGCGCATGAGCGACTTTGTGATCTTCCTGATCGACGCGCTAGTCAAATCGCTGATCATTGTGGTCAGCTTGCTGACTGGCTTCGCCTACACCACCGTCCTGGAGCGTCGTGTGATTGCGCGCATCCAGGTTCGTATCGGCCCCAACCGAGCAGGTCCATTTGGCCTGCTTCAGCCGGTATCGGAGGGCTTGAAGCTGTTCTTCAAAGAAGACATCGTGCCCAACGAGGCCGACAAGGTGATCTTCACCCTGGCCCCAGTGATTACGGCTGTCCCGGCGCTGATTGTGCTGGCGGTGGTGCCACTGGGTAGTGAGGTGACCATCCCGTTTTTGAACTACACCACCTCACTCGGCCTATCTGATATCAACGTGGGTGTGCTCTATATCCTGGCGGTCACCTCCATCTCCGTCTATGGGATCACCCTGGCCGGGTGGGCCTCTGCCAACAAGTATGCCATGCTCGGCGGCCTGCGTTCCGCCGCCCAGATGATCAGCTATGAGTTGGCGTTGGGCGTCTCGCTGCTGGTGCCGGTATCCTTGGCGGGTTCGCTCAGCCTGGGTGCCATCATCAATGCGCAAGACCCGGTCTGGTTTGTCTTCTACCCGATTGTCGGGCAAGTGGCAGCAGCGATCTTCTATATCGCCATCTTAGCGGAAACCAATCGCGCTCCCTTCGACCTGCCTGAAGCAGAGCAGGAACTGACAGCGGGCTATCACACCGAGTACAGTGGGATGAAATTCGCCGCCTTCTTCATGGCCGAATACATGAAGATGATCGCAGTGAGCGCCATCTTTGCCTCATTGTTCCTGGGCGGCTACCGTCTCTTCGGGCTAGAAGATTTGCTCGGCGGCTGGATGGGCCCCTTGATCCTGGCGGGTAAAGTTGTAGCCAGCCTGGTCTTCATGATCTGGCTGCGCGCCACCCTGCCCCGCTTCCGCTATGATCGCTTGATGTCCTTCGGCTGGAAGGTATTGCTGCCCGTATCACTCGTCACTCTGGTGCTGACCTGGGTGGTGATTGTGCTTGAGCTGATCCCGGTGGCGCTGTAGCTGCGGCCTGGTCAGCGAATATGCAAGATTGAATTCAGTAACTATTGAATGCAAGGTGGAAATCAAGAGGTGGTTTTAGAATGAGTGAACAGAAGAACCCTGGTCTGCTGCGTCAAGGCTTTGCGATTGTTGAAGGCTTGTTCACGACCTTTAAGCATGTGTTCGAGGAGCCAGTAACCGTCCAATATCCGGAGGAAGTCAAGCCGGTCGCTGAGCGGTTCAAGGGCCGCCATGAGTTAAAACGCTACGACAACGGGATGGAGAAGTGCATCGGCTGTTCGCTTTGTGCGGCGGCCTGCCCGGCTGACGCCATCTGGGTAGAGGCGGCGGAGAACAGCGACGAAGAGCGTTACTCACCCGGTGAACGCTATGCTAAGACCTACGAGATCAATATGCTGCGCTGCATCTTTTGCGGCTATTGCGAAGACGCCTGCCCGACCGAGGCGATTGTGCTGGAACATGAGTACGAGTTATCATTTTACGACAGGCGCAGCGCGATTTATACTAAGGACCAATTGATCGTGCCGGTGCCTCCTGGCGGTCAAGATACACCGCAGCAGGTCGAGCCGGGAAGCTACGATCGCGCAATTCCAGACATGGAAAATCCCAAGTAGGGTGGCGCATGGGCGCCCCCAAACGACACAAGGAAGTGACTTGAATGGTTGGAACAATCGTGTTCCTCATCCTGGCCGCCATTGCCATCGCCGCCGCGATTGGGATGCTGACCAGTACCAACGCCGTCCATTCCGCTCTGTTTCTGGTGATCAACTTCATCTGCGTGGCCCTGTTCTATCTGGGTCTGGCAGCACCTTTCTTGGCCATGATGCAGGTCACGGTTTATGCTGGGGCCATCATGGTTCTGTTCCTCTTCGTGATCATGCTGCTGGGCGCTGAGCGTGTTTCGCTCAGCTCGCGGCTGCGTTGGCAGACGCCCTTGGCGGTGGTCCTGCTGATTGCGCTGGCTGTGGTGACCGCTCTGTTGGCCTTCTCGCCAGCCGTATCGGGTAGCCTGGCTGATCCTGAGCCGGTCTCGGCGGCGCTCGACAGCTTCCGCGATCCGCGCGAACTGGGGGCGGTGCTTTATACGGAGTACATGCTGCCTTTCCAGATGCTGTCTCTTATACACATCT
>JAADYZ010000272.1 GCA_010092775.1 Chloroflexota bacterium | reverse complement strand
GATCGTGGCGGGCGTGGGCGGGGACGCCGTTCCCGGAACTATGCCAGCGAGCAGCTTGAACGTATTGGTCGCATCGACTATAAGGACGAAGAGACGCTGCGGCTGTTCATCGTCCAGGATAATGGCAAGATTCGCCCGCGCCGCCAGACTGGCGTTACGGCCAAACAACAGCGCGCCGTGGCCCGTGCGATCAAGCGGGCGCGTCACATGGCCCTCCTGCCGTATAGCGCAGCGCACGTCAGCGATGATGAATGATTGCCTAAGCAGTCATTGATGTTGCCATTTTGCTTGAGGAGGATCTTCGGTTATGTCTGAACGACGCCCCAACCGAAAACAACTATCTCGCATTCGGCGCGAGGAACAAATGCAGCGCTATGTGCTGTACGGTACAGCGGGGGTGGTCGCTATCACGATAGTGATTATCGCGATTGCACTTATCAATTCCTTTTTCATCGTGCCGAGCCTGTCAGTTGCCCAAGTTGGCGATGTGGAAATCAGCGTTGAGGACTACCAACGGCGTGTGCGCTATGAACACTTCAACTTGCTCTCAGCCGGGCAAAACATCACGCCGGGCAGTGAGTTGGTGACCCTGGGTGAGCCTGTCCTGGAACAGATGATCCTGGAGGTCATCCTTGAGGAACAAGCTGAAGAGGCGGGGATCACCATCACCGAGCTTGAAGTGGAGGAAGAACTTCAGCGTCAGTTTGGTTTCTTCGCTGATCCCGACGATCGGCCCACGCTGGTTCCCACTGCAACCCCAACAGAAGAGGTCATCGATCCGACAGAGACCCCAACCCCAACGGCGACGGCGACGTTTGTGATCACACCGACGCCTAGCCCGACGGCCACGTTGGATCCGACGTTCACGGTTACCCCGACACCTACACTGGATGTCACCTTGACGCCTACGCCAACTCCTACGCTTGATCCGGATGTGACGCCCACCGAAACGGCAACTCCGGCACCCAGCCCAACCCCGCTTACAGAAGAGGGCTACAGCGAGCAGTTGAACCAGTTTCTGGAATTCGCAGCACGTTCAAGTGGTTTGAGCGAAGACGACTTGCTGGAAGTGATCTTACAGGACATACGCGGCCAACTCCTGCGTGATGCTCTGTTTGAAGAGTTTGACTTTGAGCCTGATGAAGTCAAGTCGCGGATTCTGCTAGGCCACATCTTGGTTGACACAGAAGATGAGGCCCTCGACGTGCTTGAGCGCCTCGATGAGGGTGAGGAATTCGAGGAGTTGGCTGCTGAAGTGTCAACAGATGAAAGCAACCGTTTCCAGGGTGGCAATCTGGGTTGGAACGAACCTGGACGTTTTGTCCCTGCATTTGATGAGGTGGCCTTCAGCATCCCTGCTAACTCCATCAGCGATCCGGTCCAGACAACTTTTGGTTGGCACATCATCAAGGTCTACGAAAAAGTCGAGCTGCCCACCGAGGAGTTTGAGCAAGAGAACCAGCGCTTCCAGGCTTTCAATGCGCAGCTAGATCAATGGCGTGCTGAATCTGACGTTGAAATTGAACAAGGTATCTGGGAACGCTTCTTCCCAGACTTATAGACAGAGTCGTTTTAGATGCACATTCTGGTCTATGGGGCGGGGGCAGTCGGCACCTTTTTAGGGGGCCACCTGGCCCTCGCCAAACATTAGGTTAGCCTGCTGGGGCGTGAATCGCTACAGCAGGCTGTCTCTGGCAAAGGGGTGCGCCTTGATCTGCAAGCTGGTTCACAAAGGGTCCCGCCCACAGGGGTGAAGGTAGTGACCTCAGTACAAGACGCTTTCGAGCAGAAGCCATACGATTTCCTCCTGTTCAGTATGAAAGCCTACGACACGGCCAACGCCCTGATCGACATGCAGATGGCAGGCATCACGCCTCCACCGATCGTTAGTTTCCAGAATGGGGTTGGCAATGAACAAACGATCGCCGACTTTCTGGGGCCAGATCAGGTGGTGGCCGCGACGCTCACAACACCTGTTTCCTCACCCGAGCCTGGGCACATTGTCGAGGAGAAGCAGCGCGGCATAGCCATCGCCACCGATGCCCCTCACAGTGAGATGGTGCACTCGGCCTTCCGCGATACCAGCCTGAAAATTGACACCGTTGCCAGCGCCCAATCCTTGAAATGGTCCAAGCTGCTGCTCAACATCACAGCTAACGCCGTACCTGCAATTCTCGATATGCCTCCCGGTGAGGTTTATGCCGATCCAAGCTTGTTCGAGATTGAGCGGGCTGCGCTACGTGAAACGCTTTACTTCATCGATCAACAGGACATTGAGCTGGTCAACTTCTCACACATCTCAGCGTTGACCCTAGCACGAGCCGTGAAGTTATTGCCGGGCTGGCTCCTGAGGCCAGTCATGCGCCAGCGGGTGATCAATGCGCGAGGGGATAAACTGCCATCACTGCTGTTGGGGCTGCGGACGGGGCTGCGCCGAACGGAGATCGCCTGGCTCAATGGAGCAGTCGCTAAGGCAGCGGACGATTTGAATCGTTATGCCCCCGTCAACCACACCATTGCGCTCATGCTCTCGGATATTGCCGCGGGACGACTACCCTGGGAGAGTGTGCGTCG
>JAADYZ010000029.1 GCA_010092775.1 Chloroflexota bacterium | reverse complement strand
GGATTGCTGGGGTCAAACTCAATAGCGGTTTGGTAGGCAGTCAATGCGGCTGCAAAATCTAACTGGCTGCGGTAGCGGTCGCCCTGATTGAGATAAACCGTGAACGGCCCTGGCTTAAACTCGTAGATGCGAATACCATCCTGCTCGTAGACCAATTCATAATCGGGCGAGTTCGCTAAAGCGGGGCCAATCGCACCGGTTACCAGTTGGGTGAGGTAGACATGGGTATAAGGCCGCTCGTAGGATTGGCTCCAGGTTGTCACACAGGCAGGATCGCTGCTAGCGGCGCAAGCCTGCAATCCGAAGTAGCTCTGAATCACTCGCTCAAAACTGCCGTTTAGCCACTCGGCACCCTGAACTGTCCCCCGGCTAGGACGCGATGCGAGCACGGGAAACCATTCCGATGCGGCATCAGACTGCCAGGAAACGGAGGATGTGATAACCAAGAATTGGCTGTCGTCAGGCGTATTCTGACTGACCCATTCCATCGCGGCGCGCTCAGTAGGGAACAATACGTGAAGGGGTGTTCCGAGCTGTTGATCGAGTTGAAAGACGCCGTGTGCAGCGTAGATCAAGATACTTGTTGTCATCAATGCCACCAAACCCTGCGCGACAATCGGACTATGGTCAGCGCTGACCACATCCGACTGGGCCAGTTTGTTACGCAAGCCTGGGATGAGCAGACGAGTTAGCGCTACGGCGGCAAGAATCGCGATAGCAATTGACAAGGTTGCGCCAAAGCTACGACGTGCAACAAACAGAATAGCGGTCACCCAGATTGGGAGCATCCACTCCCGCTCTGCCAATAGTACGAAGAAGCCGACGATACTCAACAGACCAATCACTGGAAGCATGGGTTCGCCAGTGAAGCTCCGCCCAACTAGCAGGACCATCTCCAGAGGATTGCCAAGAGACTCACCAGTCGATTGTGCAGACAGAAATGGATCAAGCCCATGTCGGCTGATGATGATGAACCACCAAGGGGAAGTCAGGGTCAATGCGAGAAGGCCGATCAAAGACACCTGGAGAAGCTTGTCCTGTGTCTCCTGGGGAGAGAATAGCACGATGATCACCACTGCAAGTGAAGCCACTAATCCATACTCCAGGTGGCTCAAAATGCACAAGCTTAACAACAGAGCGGTGGTCACCAGCCTGGCGTATCCACCACCTTGAGTCAGTGCCAACAGCTCGGAAAGTGCAAGCAGGAGAAAGAGCAGGCCTAGCGATCGCGTGATACCGCCTCCGGCAATCACCCACTGAAATCCGCTAGGCAGCACAGCAAATATGAGGACGGTCAGGACAACTTCCCATTCATCAGTTAGCAGTCTGCGAGCTACTGCAAACGCGGCAAAGATCGTGCCGATGCTGATCAAGGTTGGAAGCCAAGTGTACAAGGTGAACAACGAGATTCCGAAGGCTGACGTCAATAGGGCAGCCAGATACATACCCAGAGGGGGATAGGCAAAGGGGATGCCAGCGCCATTGTAATCGGTGTAGAGGGGTAGGCGAAAACTCGACTCGACGATTTCGCGCGCCATTTGAAGGAACAGCCCACCATCATTCAGTGGGAAGCCATTCCCCATTGAAGCGTAGTGGATTCGAAGGTAACCACCCACGAGACCAGCAACACAGAGCCCTGCGATCGTAAGCAGATCTCTTCGTGAGACACGTTCGGCGTTCAGCCGCACAAACTTAGCGAGCACGATTTCCAGAACCGGGTAGATGAGCGAACGGCCCTAGTGATACCGCATAACGATGAATGGGGCAACGTTAGCAGTAAGCCGATCACTTCCGAGCTGCGGCCAGTTGATCCAACGCGAGGCGCACCCAGTGGAGCACCTCAGAACTCGCTTCCCGCTCTTGCAGAGCTAGAAGATGCGGGAGAGCTCGCTTGTCTCCAATTTTGCCCAAGGCCCACGCGGACCAACTGCGCACATCGTGGTGCTCATCCTCCAGGCATTTGATCAAATGGTCGAGAGCCCAATCGGCCCTCAATCCACCTAAAGCCCGGGCCGCTTCGGCACGCACCTGAGCCGAACTGTCACCAAGGCGTTCCAAAAGGAGGTTTCTTGGAACAGCCCCCTTTGACTCGATCACTGCTTCAACCATTGCGATCGCACCGAGCCGGACAGCAGGATTCTGGTCTTCAAGTTGCCTCTTCAAATCAGCGATTAAGGTGTCAGCAGTTCTTGGCGGAAAGGCTTTTTCCAGTTCCGCGATCAACCGTCCGACGTCGACCCATTGATACTTGGATAGGTTGCCTGGCAGTTCGCCTTCCAACATGATGGGGACGATGCGCTTCTCATGGGCAATGGCCAGCTCAATCTCGCGATTTACCCATTCCGATTGTGCTGCTTCTGGCGTGACGATTACCGCGACGGCGTGAGCCTCTTGGATAGCTGTCTCGATCTCCCTGGCCCATTCTTGCCCACCAGGGATATTTGCCACGTCAATCCAAACTCGGTAGCCGTTTGTCTCTAGAAGCTCCTGCAAGAATAGGGCGAACCGCTGGTTCTTGCGTGCATAGCTGATGAATATCGATGTCATAATTGCGCCTCATTTCAACAGAGTGACAGCCTTCGCGCTTCCATGGTGGCTTGGGCCAATGGCCGATACCGCTGTAAGGATACGCTGCGAATCGCAATCACGGCAAACTGTAAGGCAGCAGGAGGCATGCGCCGTTGACAAAGGCTTTAAATGGTCTTAAAATGCGCTTAATCTGTCAATGATAGCCGATCATCGCTTGCTTGTGATGATTGACCTCTTACGAACCATCACACACGTAGACACGCTATCCACACTCAACAACGCGCTTGTAGAGCAACTCTGACAGGCGTGTTCAGGTCTTCTGGAGGAAACCCCCTATGAAAGTCTATGACACTTCATCCGTCCGCAATATTGCCCTCTGTTCACATCAAGGCGTCGGCAAGACATCGCTGGTCGAGGCGATGCTGCTCAATACTGGGGCGATCTCGCGTATCGGCGATGTCGCCCAAGGCAATACCGTTTCGGACTTCGATGAAGAAGAGATTCGGCGTGGCATTTCACTGGGTACCGCATTGATCCCAGTTGAGATTGCTGGGCTCAAACTGAATATTCTCGACACGCCCGGCGTCAACGACTTCCAGGGAGAAGTGAAAAATGCCTTGAGCGTTGCTGACCTTGCTGTGTTCCTGATTGATGCGCGCGTAGGCGTGGAGGTCGGCACAGAGCTTTACTGGAGCTTTGCGGAGGAGCTCGGCATTCCTCGCATGATCGTGGTCAATCAGATGGATCGCGAGACGACCAAGAGCCTTGACGAACTGTCGACTGAACTGCAAGAGATTTTCGATGAGCGCTTCGTGCCGATGCAGCTTCCGATTGGGTCTGGTCCGACCTTCGCCGGCGTCCTGGGACTTCTCGGGATGAAAGGCTACATGGGTGCTGACGGACGCGAAGAGCCGATGCCAGAAGACATGCAGGATGCAGCCGACGAAGCTCGGCTAGCGCTCATGGAGGCAGCAGCCGAGTCCGACGACGCATTGCTGGAGAAGTACTTCGAAGAAGGTGAACTGAGCAATGATGAGATGTGGGAAGGGATCAACGCGGGCGTCAAGACTGGTTCCTTTGTGCCGATGGTCTTCACCTCTGCTACAGAAAACGTCGGCGTCCAGACTCTGTTGGACTTCTTCAAATACATGGCACCGGTAGCCGAAAGCCACACGTTCTCGATCCATGAAGGGAACGACCCGCTTGAGATCAACGCGTCGGCCAGTGACCCGATGGCGCTCTATGTCTTCAAGACGGCTGTTGACCCCTTCGTTGGGCAGCTCACCTACTTCCGCATGATTAGCGGCTCGATTAGCAGCGACTCACGGATCTACAACCACACTCGTGGTGAGGAAGAGCGGATCAGTACCTTGTATGTGCTGCGCGGCAAGGAGCAGTTCCAGGTCGATACGATCCACAGCGGCGATATTGGCGTGTTGGCGAAGCTCAACCACACCTTGACCAACGACACGCTTGGAGATAAGTCCAAGCCAGTCCACATGGCCCCGCCGTCTTTTCCAGCCCCGGTGTTCAGTGTTGCCGTCACACCTTCCACACAGGCCGACTCAGCGAAGATGGGTGGTATCCTAACCCGGTTGTGCGATGAAGACCCCACCCTCTCGTGGCGCAACGACCCCGCGACCAAAGAAGCGGTCCTAGAAGGGATGGGAGACACTCACGTGAGTGTGGCCATCAAGCGGGCGGCTCAGTTGGGTGTGAATCTAGAGACGGCGATCCCGAAAGTTCCCTACATGGAAACGGTCACGCGCTCCGCTCAGGCTCAATATCGCCATAAAAAACAGAGCGGTGGTGCTGGCCAGTTTGCCGAAGTCCACTTACGGGTTGAACCGAAGCCGCGGGGCGAGGGCTTCGAGTATGCGAGCGAAGTCTTCGGCGGCGCGATCTCCCACACCTT
>JAADYZ010000271.1 GCA_010092775.1 Chloroflexota bacterium | reverse complement strand
GCGCGACCGAAGACATACCGTCATCAAACAGGGTAACGCGCTTGATCACCTCTGGGTCATGCTCTGCGTAGTAGCGCACCATCGACGTCACCGTTTCAAGCACGCAGTGGCTCTTGGCTTGCCCCATCACGAAGATGCGATCATAGCTGGCGATCTGCTTTAGCAGGTCCTCGTTAACAATCCCCAGGGTTTCGCCTGGCACTTTGACCTCTGGTTCAAGGATCGAATAGTGCTCGGTTTGTGGGATGGTGCCTTTCACGTAGAGATCAGGTTGCGTCTGGCGAGCGCCGGCATGATAGCTGATCGCTTCGCGCAGCGCTGGCATAATGATATGCCCCTCGGTGCCCAACATGGTATGGTAGGGCCAGATGGTCAGGACCTTCTTGCTGCCTTCCTCCAATTGATGCACATAACGAACCGACCAATCTTCCATGAGTGTGGGTTTCCACTTGCCCTGGTCAACTTCACCGGCGCTGATCAGTGTGTAGGGTGCAGGGTGATTCCCATCTTCGTCTATCCACCAGGTTGGGTAGAAGATTTGAAACGGGATATGCGTGTCGAGCGAGGCCATGATCTTGGTGATCCCACCCACATTCTGATAGATCCACTCGACCGTGCGGCGCGTATCCTCAACGGCGCCCGGTACGCTCAATGAACCTTCCGGGTGGATGAAGTCGACCTGCGCATCGACCAGCATCACCAGCACGCGCGGATCATCTTGGCTGGCGGGTTTGTGCCCGGCTGCCATCCCTTCGGTGATCGCCGTTGTTGTATACGCGCGGTAGACCTTGCCCACGCGGTTCGGATCGTAAATGCTTGGTAAAGACATATTGTGTCTCCTGTGTTTTGTTTAGGTTTTCTCGATTATAGTGGCAAGCTTGGTCTGACTCGAACCGCAGTGTGCGAAGCGTCAGGTGGTCGGCAGATGCAGGAATGGCCCCACGTGGTAAAATCGGCCCTCAAGATGAAATGGAAAGGCAAGGGGAAACCGTGAGCGAAAGCCACCTCCGCCGCACAGTCGGACGCTTTACCGTTGTGCTCATCGTCCTGCTGAGCCTCATTGGCTGTGATGGTCGTCTGGGGCCAAATGAATCGGCTGAGCCAGCGACGCCCTTTGTGGTTTACGTCACCGCGACAGAGCTAGCGCCTGGCGAAGTCCCGCCGGTTGGGCCATCGTTTGGCCGCCCCACGCTGGACCCAGCAACGGTGCCCACCCTCGATCTCAGTTGGGTGACCGGCATCCCTGCCCCTGCGACAGAGGTGGCCGAAGTAGACCCATCCCAGCCGACGCCATCTGGTCCTACCTTGACGCCCTTTGTATTGCCGCCACAAACGATTATTCCTTTCACCAATACGCCTGCCCCAGGCGCAACAGCACTGTCGCCTACGGCCACGGTGACCCTGCCATCGACTCAGATCGCCGAGATTACACCGTCATCTTCAGGTACACTGGTTCTGCCCTCACCACCACCAAGCGCAACCCCAACCCGAACTCCGGTGCCAACCTTCACCACGGCACCGCCGACGCCCACCCCAATCGCCCCGCCGAGCGGTGCATTGTTTAGTCAGCGCTTGGGGTTGAACTTCATCAGCAGCGCCCAACACACCACCGATCCAGAGCGTTTCGAAAATGGTCTGGAGACCGGCGTCGGTTGGGACCGATTTGCGATCTATTGGAATGAGATCGAAAGCCAAACGGATCGCTACCAATGGGGCGTTTATGACGAGGCAGTTCGGAACGACGTGGTCTATGGTCTAAACACCAACGGCATTCTGATAGGGACACCCAGCCAGTATTACCTGCCTGGGGCTGTTCCGCAGGGTGTTTACGAACCGGTGTTTAGCGATGGCACCAACACCCCCGGCGCTGGCAAGACGATCAATCCGGCCAACCCCTGGGCAGAATTCGTCTATGCGGCGGTCAACCGCTATAAACCTGGCGGCACTCTAGCAGAGGATGAGGACTGGCCCACCGGGGCAGGGGTACGCGTGTGGGAGATTTGGAACGAACCGGACTTCTCCAAGTTCTGGCAGGGGACAACAGAGGACTACGCCCGCCTGTTGAAGGTCGGCTTCCTGGCCGCACGCCACGCCGATCCGAATGCCGAGGTGATGGTCGGTGGATTGGTGTTGTTTGAACGTCCGACCTTTTTCCTAGACATGCTCAACATCTATCGCGACGATCCTGATCCGGTGCCAGGGCGCTATCCGTTTTCCCTGGTGGCTGTCCACGCCTACAGTCATCCCTATGACACTTACGATTACGTCACACAGGTTCGCAACTGGTTGGCAATCTACGGTCTGCAAGACGTGCGGGTCTGGCTGAATGAATCCGGTGTGCCCATTTGGGACGACTACCCCGGCCCGGACTGGGCCACCCAACCCGATCAAATAATCTGGCGCGCGTCACTTGATGAGCAGGCCGACTACATCGTCCAAAACGCAGCCTATGCATTTATGGCAGGGACGCAGGTCTTGTTCCACTTCCAGCTATACGACGACTGCGGGAATCAGCCAGCCGGCACTGACTTCCCACCGCACGACGGCAGCTTGTGCCAGGGCGGCGCACTTTGCTGGGGTGATGCCCTCGGTCTGATCAGCAACGAAGCCGACAACGTCTGTTTTAGCCAGCACCCCAATCCTGGCTCGATCCGTCCCGCCTATCGCGCTGTGCAGGCAGTGGCTGAGCTGTTCGGCACGGAGCCTTTCGTCCCTTTGACCTTCTTCCGAACGGGGCCAAGTGGCGACCACCTGCGTTTTCTGTTTGCACGCCCCCAAAGCTCTGAGATCATCACCATTACCTGGTCAGAACTCGGCCAGACCACCCAGGCAGAAATCCCGGCCAGAGCAGAGGAAGCGCTCCTCTTTGGCACTGATGGAATGATCAGCCCCGACGAAGACGGTGTCTATCGCATCACCCTTGATCCAGCGACCAATACCAACCACAACAATTTGCTTGAGGTTGAATACATGATCGGTGGACGGCCCATCGTGTTGATCGAACAGACTGACGATCCCATTGTGACAGTCGCCCCTTTGCGCGATTTCAGTGCGACCGCCTTTCTGGTTGAGTGGAACGCCAGCCGCCGCGACCTAAGCAGTTACGAAGTATGGTATCGTGATGAGAGCGATCCTGAATCCGAATGGCAGTTATGGCTCGAACCCGATGGGGCAGGCAGCGCGCTCTTCGTAGGAGAGTCGGGCCGTCGCTACAGCTTCTTTGCTCGCGCCAAAAACAGCGATGATGAGTGGACAGCCGAGCTGCCCTTTGTCCAGGCCTGGACCATTACCCAATAGTGGTGAGATCGGCAGACATGCGCTGCCAATAGTGGTCTGGAATCGTCTATAATTGAGAAGGAGCACAATCCGCCATAGAAGCATCCTCTGCTTCAATGGCCTCAATTCAGCTATTCCCCAAATCATGTTAGGAGACAGACACATGCAGCAGAAGTTAACCTATGCCACGCTATCAGCCGATAGTGATGAGCTTCACGTTGCGATGGACGAGGCTCTGGAGCGCATCCAAAGTCAACTGGGCAAGACCTACCCCCTCTGGATCAATGGTGAGCCACGTGTAGCGGAGGAGACCTTTGCGTCCTTCACGCCGATCGACACCCGGGAACCCATCAACCATTTCAGCTTCGCATCGACTGAAGACGTCAATGAGGCGGTCGCTGCCGCAAAAGCTGCCTTTCCAGCTTGGGCCCGCACCCCCTGGCAAGATCGAGTCGCTATGATTCGTCGCATCGTAGACGTGCTGAACGAGCGCAAGTTCGACTTGGCCGCAGCCATGATTATGGATACGGGCAAGAACCGCCTCGAAGCCCTGGGAGAGGTTGGGGAAACGATCGACATCTACAGCTATTACGCCGACAAGATGGAAGAAGACGCTGGTTACGTCTACGAGATGAAGTCTGAGACGGGGCGCGACCGTAACCGGTCAGTCTTCAAGCCTTATGGGGTTTGGGGAATCATCTCACCATTCAACTTCCCCTTTGCCTTAGCTGCTGCCCCAATCTGCGCCGCCATTCTGACTGGCAATACCGTTGTCATCAAGCCTGGAGAAGATGCCCCTTGGGTCATCGTAATGCTCACAGAGTGGTTCCACGAGATCGGTCTACCCGCTGGCGTCCTGAATACCGTCACGGGCAATGGCCGAACAGCGGGAGCCGCCATTATCAACCACCCGGATACCGCCGGGATGACTTTCACTGGGTCCTACAACGTCGGCTACAACATCGTCTACAAGGGCTTTGCGAAGGACTACCCCAAACCTGCCATCATCGAGATGGGGGGCAAGAATCCGGTGATCGTCTCTGACAAGGCCGACATCGACAAGGCAGCGAGCGGCGTCATGCGCGGTGCTTTTGGCCTGGGTGGCCAGAAGTGTTCGGCTACCTCGCGTGTGTACGTTCATGAAGCGGTCTACGATACCTTCATGGATCGCCTGCTGGCAATGACCGAGGAAAAAGTCACCATCGGCGATCCTCGTGAGCGTGGCACCTTCCTTGGTCCCGTGATCAACGATGAAGCCTACACTAAATATCAAGATGCCATCGAGAAGGCTCGGCGTGATGGCAAGGTGGTTTACGGTGGAGATGTCGTGACGGAGGGCGAGTTTGCCCATGGATATTTCGTCCAGCCCGCCATCATGACGGACCTTGGCGAAGAGCATGAACTGGTGCGCAACGAGCTTTTCTTGCCCATCTTGTATGTCAACAAGGTCACCTCCCTGGATCAAGCGATGGACTACGCCAATGACACAGAGTTCGGGCTAACGGCTGGCATCTTCAGCGAAGATCAGACAGAACTGGACTGGTTCCTCGACAACATCGAGGCTGGCGTCGTCTATGCCAACCGTGAAGGCGGCGCGACCACTGGTGCCTGGCCGCATCATCAGACCTTCGGCGGTTGGAAGGGCAGCGGCTCTACCGGGACGAACATCTTCGGTGAGTTCTCACTCATCTCCTATCTGCGCGAGCAAAGCCAGACCATTTACCGCGACTAATTACCTCTCGTTGCCTAACTGAAGCGTTGCAGGCAGACCAAGACGGTCTGCCTGTTTGCTTCCATCGTAAGATAGCGCTTGCTTCCCACGTCTTTTAAGCAGCCAATCAGGCCAATGCCATCACTTTAGCTCCCGAATTTACACCATTCTTATCGAAACTATACAGGGCTTTGCGCTAGACTAAGATACCTTTTAGTTTGATCTAAAACGTTGTGTGCGTTGGAATAAGAGAAAGTGAATAGGTGGAATGAATAGACGACATGCCATACCCTTAGGCAAAATCCTGGGAATTCCAATTGGTCTCGATTGGTCCTGGTTTCTCATTTTTGGTCTGTTGACCTGGTCGCTCGCCCTGAACTATTATCCAGCCCGCTTTGATCTATGGCCTGGCTGGCTCTATTGGGTGGTCAGTGCATCAACCGCCATTGCTCTATTTGGCAGCGTGCTGCTGCATGAGCTGGGCCACGCCGTTGCCGCGATGGGTTTCAAGGTTCCCGTCCGCCGCATCACCTTGATGATCTTCGGTGGGGTCGCAGAACTGGGTGATGAGCCGCCCACCGCCATTGGTGAGTTCGTAATTGCGCTGGCCGGTCCGATAGTCAGTGTGCTAACTGCGCTGGTTGCTGGCGGCATCTGGCTGATGACGAATGCCTTGATGACCAGCCTGCCCGCCTTGCAGCCGGTGATGGCGCTCTTCGGCTATCTGGCGCTGATCAATGTAATGTTGGCCGTTTTCAACATGATCCCGGGTTTTCCACTGGATGGGGGCCGTGTACTGCGGGCCTTCCTGTGGGGCGTCTTGGACAGCCTCAGCCGTGCCACCCGAATTGCCGCTAGCGTCGGGCGATTTATCGCATTTGGCTTCATCGCTCTGGGGTTGTTCCAGATCTTTGTCGGTGGCTTCTTCAACGGGCTGTGGACCATCTTGATCGGTTTCTTCTTACAAGGTGCCGCCAATAGCGAACTGCGCGCACAGACAATCCGCGATACCCTTTCGCACTACCGCGTGGAGCAGGTGATGACACGCAATTACGCCGTCGTCCCCATGCATCTGCCTCTTCAGACCGTCGTCAATCAGTACATGATCCTCGGTGGTTCCCGCATATTTGTGGTCGAGGAGCAAGGCCAGATCAAAGGTTTGGTCACACCAGAGGACTTGAAGCGCATCAACAGCAACGAATGGCTCTTTGTCACCGTTGGCCAGGCGATGAGCCCGGTCTCGGAGTTCCGCTCAATTGAGCCGGACGCTGAGTTGTGGTCTGCCCTACGCCAAATGGAGTCCAATAGTGTTAGCCGACTCCTCGTCATGGTTGGTGACCAACTGCATGGCATTCTCCGCCGTGAGGACGTCCTTGGTACCCTCTCAATGGCACAAGCGGGGGCCTTCGGCACGGCCCACGGACGCTAACTCAGGCAGGGCGCGTAGCCCCAGCGAGGCAGACAACCCTGCCTCGTTTTTTATTCCAAGCTAGCCCGCTGGGGTAGGGCCTGACATCAGCATTGGTGCCACTAGCACGATCAGTGCGACCAAGCAGCCAAGCACAAACAGTACCATGTGCGCTGCAAGCAAAGCGATCAAGCAGCCGCCGTTCTGTACCTCGTAGCCTGCTTCTCGGTAGCGATTGGCGGCAATCAAAAAGTAAATGTTAGCACCCAGGCCCACGACCCCCAGGCCGATGTAGTAGAGCAACCAAGTGACGATGGCTTCTGCCAGGAAGCTCTTGCTTGGCGTGGAAATCTGCCCGGCAATCGCATTAGACCGCTCAGGCTGGCCGATTGCGCCAAAGTCAACGTCTTGCGCCAAACGAGGTGATAAAACAGGCGTGAGGGGGCCTACCGGTCCGGAGGAATTCTTGCGCGCTCGCAGCAAGCCAGCCCGCGCTTTCTCCCGCTGATCGTCTGTAGAAGAGAGCTGGAGGGCCAATTCCCAGGCGGCTTCGTCAAAGGGATTGTCACGCAAGGCGGCACTCACGAGCTCGCGCGCTCGCGCACCGTCGCCAGCGTTGAGGAAATCTTGAGCACGTTTCAGATCGGACATAAGCGGCGGATTGGCCTTGATGCGCTCAAAAGCGAGAGGATACTGCCCCACATTATAGCCTTGATCACGCCAACCCGCCTCTGCCGACTAACCGACGGTGCGACGATATTGGGGTGAAGATGGTATACTTAGGGGCAGCGCTGCACATAACCCCAAACTCATATAAGGACGACTGGCGAAAGATTCGTGCTCGACGTGACCGACCACTCAGAACAGATCGTTTGGGAAAACCTGGACGAAGATGATCTCGTAGAATACGCTAAAACCGATGCCGATGCTTTTGGTGAAATCTACCAGCGCTACGTCAAGCGGATCTACAACTACGTCTATTATCGCACCGGGGATCAAAATGACGCGGAAGACCTGACTGCACGCGTCTTTCAGCGCGCCCTCAGTCACATCGGGCGCTATGAGAACCGCGGGCTGCCCTTTTCCGCCTGGCTATACCGGATCGCGCACAATCTGGTGGTCAATTGGCATCGCGATCGAGGGCGGCGTAGCTTGATTGGGCTAGATGATGTGGTGCTGAGTTCACTCAAGAGTGACGCCCCAGAGGCCGTTACCGAACGGCGTGAAGAAGCTGAACTGCTTCTCCAGGCCGTTCGAACCCTACCGGAAGAACGACAGCAGCTCTTATACCTCAAGTTTATTGAGCGGCTCTCTAACGCGGAAATCGGCGAGATTATGGGCCGCAGCGAAGGCGCGATCAAGTCGCTTTACCATCGTACCTTGATCGCCTTGCGCCGCCGCATCACGAAAATGCAACAACGCTAAGTAAACAGCAACTCTTATTGGTAACGTGTGTTATGCATGGTAACTGGAATTGAAAAGGATTGGGGTAGAGATGCCAAATTCGAGAAGGCGTCGGGACGTATTAAACGAGTTTACAGAGGCTTGGCTGTCTGGCAACGCTGCGCGCACGCGCGCCTTGCGCAGTGCCGCTGGCAGCCGTAGCGAAACCTTAGGACTGATGTCCTTGGCGGCAGACCTGGGTGAGTCTCTGCCTCAGATCGAGCCGCCTGAGAGATTCATTGACGACCTGCGGAAGCGACTTCTAGCCAGCTACACTTCGCCAGAGCCGATCGCTGAATCGCCGCCACGCCTGACGGTGGGTCGGGTATCTGGCGCCCTGGCGGTGGTGTTGTCGACAGTGGCGGTTGCGGTGTTGATCACGCGCTTGCTATCCCATGGAGGAAAGCCCATGCCACCGGTGAATCCAGAAAAACGTGGTGCCGCTCCGGCTTAGCTCCTGATTTGAAATTCATTAGAATACCAGGCGTCATGCTAAACTGCGCAATTTGGCTTGACGCTTTTTCGATTCCTCTGCTATACTAATGGTTCACTTCGAGTCTACAAAGTAGGTTGGTTCTGCCGAGAGGGCGCAGCGAGTGCTGAACTCCACAGAACAATTGAGGGAACAAGGCCCGATCAACGATCAATGCGGTGCCTTGATTTTGTGTTGTTGATGCTGAGCGAGCATAGGAGTTAGGTTCTTTATGTCTGGACCGATTAGTCGGAAGTCATACGCGCGGACCACAGAGGTCCACCACCTTCCAACTTTAATTGAAGTTCAGCTCCAATCCTTTCGTTGGTTTCAAGCTGAGGGATTGGCCGAGTTGTTTCATGAAGTATCGCCGATCGAGAGCTTTAATGGAAACCTGAAGTTGTATTTTCCGAGCGAGACTGAAGAGTCTCGTCAGTTTGGTTTGACCTATTGGTTTGAAGAACCCAAGTACGATCAGGATACTTGCCTGGATCGCGATTTGACCTATGCCGCGCCACTTTATGTGAAGGTGGCGTTGGTCAATCAGGAAACCGGGGAAGTCATTGTGTCCGACATCTTCCTGGGTGATTTCCCGTTGATGTCTGACAATGGTACTTTCATCATCAACGGAACTGAGCGTGTCGTTGTCAGTCAGTTGATCCGCTCGCCCGGCGTCTATCTGGATGTCGAGCGTGATACGGCCACTGGTCGGCCACTGGCCACCGCCAAGCTCATTCCAGATCGTGGCGCATGGATGGAGTTTGAGACCCGCCGTAGCGACTACATCATGCTGAAGTTCAACCGCAAGCGCACCATGCCAGTGACGATCCTGCTGCGCGCGCTGGCGGCCATTCCAGATGGGCTTGATGTGGACTCCCCCCTCCAAACTGGGGAAGATGAGGAACTCCTCCAGTTGTTCGCCGAGGTGGACAACAATCCGGATCACCCTTATATCGAGTCCACAATGGAGCAGGAACCGGTCTGGAACTTGAAGGCCAACCAGACGATTGCCAAGGCTGCGCTGATTGAGTTCTATAAGCGGATGCGCCCTGGTGATCCACCCACACTGGACAATGCCCGCGAGTATTTGGTCGGCCAGTTGTTCGACCAGCGCCGGTACGACCTGGAGCGTGTAGGACGCTATAAGCTGAACCAGCGCCTGGACCTGGACAATATCATTCGACGCAATCACCGCACGATTACCAAGCTGGACGTCATCCGGCTGGTTGAGCGGATGATCAACATCAATAATGGTCTAGCTGGTGCCGACGACATCGACCACCTGGGTAACCGCCGCGTGAAGACAGTCGGCGAGTTGATCCAGAACAAGCTGCGGGTAGGGTTGCGCCGGACAGAACGCGTGGTGCGCGAGCGCATGTCGATCCGTGAAAGTGAGGGGTTAACCCCCATCACCCTGATCAACATCCGGCCGGTCGTAACCGCCATTCGTGAGTTCTTCGGCTCTTCTCAATTGTCGCAGTTCATGGATCAAACCAATCCCCTGGCCGAGCTGACCCACAAGCGCACATTGTCCGCTCTGGGTCCGGGCGGTCTGCGACGTGAACGTGCGGGCTTCGACGTGCGCGACGTGCATCACAGCCACTATGGCCGCATCTGTCCGATTGAGACGCCAGAAGGCCCGAACATCGGTCTGATTGGCCGTTTGGCAACCTATGCCAAGGTCAACGAATACGGCTTTATCGAGACGCCTTACCGGCGGATGGGCCACGAGGTCGCACTGGACTCACCTGAAGCGATCAACCGTCTGCTGTCAGAAGACGTTGAGGTCAATGACGAAGTGATCGCTGAGGCGGATACCTACGTGACGCCGGAACTCGTTGAGCACCTGACAGGGCACGGCGTTGATACCGTCGCCGTTCGACCCTACGTCACCGACGACATTTTATATCTCTCCGCCGATGCAGAAGACCGCTTTACCATCGCGCAGGCCAACGCCCGACAAGATGACTTTGGTAACCTGCTCGGGGAGCGCGTGTCGGCGCGTGAGAACCAGCTGTTCAAGATCGTATCAGTCCGGCGCATCGACTATATCGATGTGGCACCGCGCCAGATTGTGGGCATCAGCGCTGCGCTGATCCCCTTCCTGGAGCATGATGACGCCAATCGCGCCTTGATGGGTTCAAACATGCAGCGCCAGGCCGTACCGCTGTTGCGCCCTGACGTGCCCCTCGTCAGCACAGGCATGGAGTCTCAAGCCGCTCGCGACTCCGGTCAGGTGATTCTGGCCGAGGCCAGCGGTGAGGTCCTGAGTGTGACTGGCGATCGCATCGTTCTGCGCCTTGAAGACGGCAGCGAACGGATCTATCGCCTACGCAAGTTCGAGCGCTCGAATCAGAGCACCTGCATCGATCAACGCCCGACCGTTCGCAAAGGGCAGTATGTCAAGCCTGGCGACGTCCTGGCCGACAGCTCATCAACGGTATCGGGGGCCCTGGCTCTGGGCCATGACGTGCTCTGCGCTTTCCTCTCCTGGGAGGGAGGCAACTATGAGGATGCCATTCTGCTCTCTGAACGCTTGGTACGCGAAGACAAGTTCACCAGTATTCATATCGAGAAGCATGAGCTTGAAGCGCGTGACACCAAGCTCGGCCCGGAGGAGATCACCTTCGACATCCCGAATGTCGGTGAGGACGCTCTGAAGAATCTTGACGAGCGGGGCATCGTCCGTGTTGGTGCCGACGTTGGCCCCAACGACATCCTGGTTGGCAAGATCACGCCTAAGGGTGAGAAAGAACTCAGCCCGGAGGAGAAGCTGCTCCGCGCCATCTTCGGTGAGAAGGCCCGCGAGGTCAAGGATAGCTCCTTGCGCCTGCCGCACGGTGAAAAGGGTAAGGTGGTTGACGTCCGCGTCTTCAATCGCGAAGATCACCGTGACATGCCCGCTGGCGTCGAGCAGATGGTTCGGGTCGCTGTGGCGCAGCGCCGTAAGCTCACCGAAGGCGACAAGATGGCAGGTCGTCACGGTAACAAGGGGGTCATCTCCAAGGTTGTCCCGATCGAAGACATGCCCTTCCTGGAAGATGGCACCGCAGTAGACATCATCCTGAACCCATTGGGCGTGCCAGGTCGTATGAACATCGGTCAGATTCTGGAGACGCATCTAGGCTGGGCCGCCTATCGACTGGGCTTCCGCGCGATCACCCCCGTCTTCGACGGCGCTACTGAACGCCAGATTCAAGCCGAACTGGCCCGCGCCTGGATGGTCGACAAGTCTTGGGCTGTGGCCGCCGACCGCGCTTGGGGTTGGTTGAAGGAATACAACTACGATCCGGACAGTATCGCGGACGACACCGAGGCGCGGCTCTTCTACATCGAGGCCTGGCTCGGTCAGCAGGACTACTACGAGCGCGAGAAGCTGCTTTATGATACGGAGTATGCGCGCCGCGCCATGCTGCGCGAGTGGCTCGCTGAGATGGGGCTGGACCCAGACGGCGTCCTGTCGTGGGAGGAAGACAATCGTGGCTATGTCGAACGCGAGAAAGCAGACGACATGGCGATCCGCGTTTGTTTGCACCTGTGGGCTAATGAACAGGGCCACGAGATTCCACTTGAACTGGATGTGGAAGAGGCAATCGATTTGGCCTTCCGCATTCAACTCGAGACGCTCTCACCTGTACCGGTATTCGGCAAGCAGGTCCTCTACGATGGCCGCACCGGCGATAAGTATGATCGCCCGGTCACGATCGGCATCATTCACATGCTGAAGCTCTCGCACCTGGTCGAAGACAAGGTGCATGCGCGCTCGACGGGCCCCTACTCGCTGGTGACCCAGCAGCCGCTAGGTGGTAAGGCCCAGTTTGGCGGGCAGCGCTTCGGTGAGATGGAGGTTTGGGCGCTCGAAGCCTACGGTGCTGCCCACACCCTACAGGAGATGCTGACCGTAAAGTCTGACGACGTTCAGGGCCGCGTTCGCGCCTACGAGTCGATCGTCAAAGGTGAGGCCATCGAAGAACCGGGTATTCCGGCTAGCTTCCGCGTTTTGGTCAAGGAACTCCAGAGCCTTGGCCTCGGTGTGGAAGCGATCACCAATACAGGTGAAGTCGTGCGCTTCGGCAAGGAAGAGGAACGCTCTCGCCAGCCGAAGCTGGACATGGGTCTGATTGGCTTGTCCGACCGCGAGCGCTACAAAAAGCCCGCCGGCGACTAAGTAAGACCGAAAAGCCAAACCAAAGGGCGACTCACGCTGAGTCGCCCTTTTCTATTCATCCGAGTGATGCCCTACGAAGTCGAAGATGGCAGCGAAGTCCTGGTCGCCATAGCCGGATCGCAAGGCCAATTGATATAGCTCTTTGGCCGCGTTAGCCATCGGCATGGCGGCTCCGCTCTCAAACGCACTGATGGATGCAAGATGCAAATCTTTGTGCATCCAACGCAATGGGAACTGCATATCGTACTCGGCACTCTCCATCATCTCACGTTTGCGTGCCAGGAAGGGGGCTGTCACCGGGCCGCCAATCAAGGTATTGAACAAGGTTTCGCGGCTGATCCCCAGGCTTTCGCCTAGCGCAACGGCTTCTGAAAAGGCCACCATCGACATCGCCAACATGCTGTTGATCACCATCTTCAAGGCGCTGCCTGTCCCAGGTAGACCCGTATGGACGACCCGGCTGCCCATTACCTCAAAGAGGGGCGATACTTCACGCAGGTCCTCATCAGATGCACCTGCGAAGAAAACCAACTCCCCCTGAGCGGCTTGTGGCTTCGACCCGGCAACTGGCGCATCGATATAACGGATTCCCAGCTCCGCAGCGATGTGAGCGGCACCCTTCACAAAAGATGGATTGACCGTGCTGCAATCGACCCACAAAGCCCCTTCACTCAGACCATTGAGGAAACCATTGTCTCCATTCATCATCGATGTGACTGCTTCAGGATGAGCTAGCATGGTGATCAAGATGGCCTGATCCTGTGCTGCCTCTGCGGGCCGGTCCGCCCACATCGCCCCGCCTGCGATCAACTCCGTCGCCTTATCCTTGCTTCGATTGTGCACCGTGAGCTCGTATCCGGCGGCCAGCAAATTGGCCGCCATACGGCTGCCCATGATGCCCAGTCCTATGAATCCTACTTTCTGTGTCATGCCTCCTCCTCCATTGTCGCGAGTTGTCGGTCGTAATTGTCGATTTTGGTCTCAAGCATTTGCAGGGTCTCGCCTAGGGCATCGATTTGACTCAACACGGCTTGCCGATGCTGCACGAGCATCTCCCGCCGCTCAACCGCTGTACGGTCGCCCATGCGAAAGAGCTCAACATAGTGCTGCATCTTGCTGATCGGCATGCCGGTGGCGCGTAAGCGCTTCAAGAACTCAATCCGACGGATGTCGTGAGACTGAAAACGCCGATGACCACTGGTTGTTCGTTCAATCGGATCGAGTAGTCCGATCCGTTCGTAATAACGCAGCGTGTGCAGACTCACCCCCGTTTGCTCCGCGACCTCTCGTATGCTCAGCCCTTGATCGTCCATGTCGGCAGTATACAAGTTAGAGTGCGCTCTAAGTCAAGGCCCAATTGACAGCCGCGACCGCATGCAGATAGGTCGTATCGTAGACTGGCACTGGACTGTGCGCCTGCCGGATCAACAAGCCAATCTCGGTACAGCCCAGAATGATGCCTTCAGCCCCGACATCAACCATCTGCTGGATAATCTTCCGGTAGACCTCGCGCGAGCTATCCGTGATCTCTCCCAAGACCAGCTCATCGTAGATGATCTCATGCACCTGCGTCCGCCCCGGTTCGTCTGGGATCATCACATTCAGCCCATGCCGGTCAAGCAGCCGACCTTTGTAGAAGGCTTGTTCCATCGTGTAGCGCGTACCAAGCAAGCCCACCTGCGACAGCCCATCCGCTTGGATGGCTTGGGCCGTCGCATCCGCAATGTGAATAAGTGGGATGTCGATCTTGGCCTGCACCTCGTCTGCCATACGATGCATCGTGTTGGTGCAGATCACCACACATTCCGCGCCGCCACGCTCAAGCTGCTGCGCCGCCTCAATCATGCGCCCCGTAGCTGACGCCCAATCTCCTCGAGTCTGCAGCGTTTCGATCTCCGCAAAGTCAAACGAGAACATCATGCACTGGGCCGAGTGCAGCCCCCCGAGACGCTCTTTGACGCTCTCGTTGATAATCCGATAGTATTCCAGCGATGACTCCCAGCTCATCCCACCTAGCAATCCGATCGTCTTCACGGCCATCTCCTTGTTTATGACGAAGCTTCTTATCCTAATTTAACACAACACTATAGACAATCCAGACCATCTGTGCTAAACTGTTAGTCTCGAGGGGATGTAAGGGATTCGACTGGGAAGGACGAGACCCCACTGCGAGCCGCGGAGCCTCAGGCCGCGTAAACAAGAGGCACACAAATAACTGCCAACAAGCAGACTCCCGCTCTAGCTCTCGCTGCGTAAGCGAAGCTAACGGAAAACTAGGCCCTATACCGGCCTACGCTCACTAGGGCCCTTCAGAAGGGGATTCTAGGAGTGTCAAAGGACTTCTGATGCGGCGGTGAAGGGCACCGCTTCACCGCCAAAGACTAAATCGGTGCGCCGTCTGGCCCGGAGCCTGTCTGTAGGCGCCTGCCCGACGTAGAAAATACAGACTAGGCTACGTAGATGTGGGCAATTGAATTTCTTAGGACGCGAGTTCGACTCTCGCCATCTCCATAACCCCTCATCTGAGGCGCTCTTCATCTGAGCGCCTCAGGCTTTTTCTGTCGACATTGAGCTTACTCAATCCAATAGCGCATTCTAATGAAATTCTAATGTCCGCCCGCTATACTTAGCACTTGGAAGGGTTGAGTGCTAAGCCCCTTCCTTGAATGAGACACATTCCACCACAATCCATTCAATCTATCAACGCGACCTATCGGAGGTGCTGAAGATGAGTGATTTGAAGTTGCGTCCCCTGGCTGATCGTTTAGTGGTCGAACCACTAGAGGCCGAAAACCGCACCGAGAGCGGCCTGTTCATCCCCGAAACTGCCAAGGAAAAGCCCCAGCAGGGCAAGGTTGTGGCAGTCGGCCCCGGAGCCCACAAGGGCAACAGCGGAGAACACATCCCAATGGATGTTGAAGTTGGCCAAACGGTGCTGTTCGGCAAGTACGCTGGTACGGACATCAAGCTGAATGGCAAAGAGTACAAGATTCTCAAAGAGAATGACGTTCTAGCGATCGTCGAAGACCAGTAAGCATCCGTCTGATAACCTGAGGAGGAAGACACACTATGGCAAAACAACTCGTATTTTCGGATGATGCCCGCCGCCGTCTAAAGCGCGGTGTCGATCAAATCTACAATGCGGTGTCCACGACGCTGGGGCCGAAGGGCCGTAACGTCGCCTTGGACAAGAAGTGGGGTGCCCCCACCGTGACACACGATGGTGTCACGGTCGCCAAGGAAATCGAGCTGGACGATCCCTACGAGAACATGGGCGCTCAGCTTTTGAAAGAAGCCGCCACCAAAACCAACGACATCGCCGGTGACGGCACCACCACCGCTACCGTTCTAGCCTACAACATCGTGACCGAGGGACTCAAGAATGTCGCTGCTGGCGCTAACCCGATGCTGCTCAAGCGCGGCATTGAGGCGGCAACGCAGCGCGTCGCTCAGGCTATCCTGGAGCTGGCTGAGGAAATCGACACCCGCGAGGAAATTGCCCAGGTGGCCAGCATCTCCGCACAGGACACCGAGATTGGTGACCTGATCGCTGACGTGATGGAAAGAGTTGGCAAGGACGGCGTGATCACGGTTGAAGACGGCAAGAGTCTAGGGTTTGAGACCGAGTTCGTTGAAGGTATGCAGTTCGACCGTGGCTTCATCAGCCCCTACTTCATGACCAACCCGGAAACCCAGGAAGCGATCATTGAAGAGCCCTTCATCCTCGTCTATGAGAAGAAGATCTCGTCTGCCCAGGATTTGCTGCCCGTTCTCGAAAAGCTGATCAATCGCGGCAAGCGCGAACTGGTGATTATCGCAGAGGACATTGATGGGGAGGCCTTGGCCACCCTGGTCTTGAATAAGCTGCGTGGCATGCTCAATGTGTTGGCAGTCAAGGCTCCTGGCTTTGGCGACCGCCGCAAGGCTATGCTCGGCGACATCGCCGTTCTGACCGGTGCGACCGTCATTTCCTCCGATCTCGGTCGGACCCTGGAAAGCGTCGAAATCGAAGACCTGGGCCGTGCAGACAAGATCGTCGCCACCGAGAACGAGACCACTGTTATCGGCGGTCACGGAGAAGAAGGCGACATCAATGGCCGCGTGGAAGAGATCAAGATTCAGATCGAAAACACCACCTCAGACTACGACCGCGAGAAGCTTCAAGAGCGTCTTGCCAAGCTGGCGGGCGGTGTTGCGGTAATCCAGGTTGGTGCTGGCACTGAGGTTGAGCTGAAGGAAAAGAAGCATCGCGTTGAAGACGCGCTCAGCGCCACCCGCGCTGCCGTAGAGGAAGGCATCGTACCCGGCGGCGGTATCACCCTGATTAACGTCGCCAGCGTGCTGGACGATTTAGAGCTGACCTACCCCGATGAGAACACAGGCGTCCATATCGTGCGTGTCGCCCTGGAAGCTCCGATCCGCAAACTGGCTGCCAACGCTGGCATGGATGGCGCGGTCATCATCGACAACGTCCGCCGTCGTCAGGAAGAGTCCGGTAACAAACACTTGGGCTACAACGTCATGT
>JAADYZ010000270.1 GCA_010092775.1 Chloroflexota bacterium | reverse complement strand
CCCCACAACAGTCCGGTAGCTATGATCCCACCCCAACAGACCTGTATTCACGCGTTCAGACGCTTAGCGTGTAGAAATCGTTGGACGCCATATCATAAAAAAAATTTTTGTCATTCCCGGTCCTGTTTGTTAGCTTACACGGCCTGCCCGATCGCGCCTACCCGGTGAGCCGTGTACTGGGCCTGCTCTTCGTAGCCTGGTTGGCCTGGCTGCTGGCCAGCATCAACCTCTTGGATTGGAGTCCGTTCAGCGTGCTGCTCGCTCTCGTGGTCTTGGCCGCTTTGAGTGCAGCCGTCGTCTGGCCTCGGCGTTTTGATCTGCTGGCCTGGCTGCGATCAAATCGCCGCTATCTGATCGCTGTTGAAGTTGGAATGGCTGTTTTGTTTCTGGCCTTCTTGTGGGTGCGTTGGGCCAACCCCGACCTATGGCATCCCTTCTTTGGCGGCGAAAAGCCAATGGAGATGGCTTACTTCAATGCCATCTTGCGCGCGGATAGCTTTCCCCCACAGAATCCTTGGTTAGCTGGCTACGACATCAATTACTATTACTTTGGCTGGGTCATGATGGGCGCACCTTTACAGCTGCTCAGGATTCCGCTCACCATTGGCTTTAACCTCATCATACCCACCTTGTTTGCCTTGACCGGGATAGCCGCCTTTTCCGCCGCTTATAACCTGGTGCGGACCACGCAAGCCGCCGACTCAAGCGCTAATGATGGACCCAGCAGGCTGCGTGAGCTGCTTGCCGCCTGGCCGCGTGTAGCTGCTGCCGATCTGTTGTCTGCCCTGTGGGATGAGCTTGAGCGTTGGCAGCGCCGACCGCAATCCCTGGCCGTTATCGCGGGGATCGCCGCACTGCTCACCGCGGTCGTGTTGGGCAACCTCGATCAGATTCGCACGTTGTTCTACGGCTTCGCCGAGTTGGCGTCAGGGCAACCGGGTTGGGCACTAGACGCTGTACCGCCCTTAGATCAAGTAACGCAAGGCCTCGCCATCGCCCTGAGCGGTGAGCGCGCCCTTCCCGTCGGCATGAACGAGTGGTACTGGAACGCCAGCCGCGTGATCCCCACGCCTGTAAATGCGCAAGGCATCCCGCTGGAGCAGCCCCCCATTACCGAGTTTCCAGCTTTCACTTTCATCTATGCCGATCTCCATCCCCATATGATCGGAATGCCGTTGGGCTTGGCCGTGCTGATTTGGTGCCTTGGGATGGTGCGCAACGTCCTTGCCGAACAGCGCCTATCAATCCCTCTGTTGCTGCTAGCGATCTTCATCGGTGCGCTGTTGGTAGGTGCCTTCATCCCGACTAACACCTGGGATATTCCTACCTATCTCTTGTTGGGTGGTGGCGCTCTGTTCATGGCCGCATTTGCCCAACCGGTTGATTGCTTCGTTCGCCGTGCCATGATCCTGGCTGTCGCAGTGGGCATACTAATCGCCGCAATCGTCTTTATCCTTGGCCTTGCCGAATTGGAAACGATCGACTTGGTGCTGCGCGCCGGTGTAGTGGGCAGCCTGTCCCTCTTGCTCGTTTACGAAGCTCAGATCAGGCTACACATGCTCCGCCAACCGGCAGACGAGCAAAGACCCTGGTGGCGTCATTATCAACCGCTGCTCCTGTCAATTGGCTTAACAGCGCTGTTTGCCATTCTGGCAGTCGGGCTCTATCTGCCCTACCTGTTGAACTATGAGGCAGGCTACACATCCTTCGTCCGTTGGGAGGGGTCCGTTACGCCGCTCTGGGCCTATCTCGACATTCACGGTCTGTTCTTCTTCATCATCCTGACCTGGCTGGCCGTCGAAACCGTCGACTGGTTGAGGCCAAGCGACCAGGCTGATGCGCCGCGCAAGATCAGTCGTGCTGCCCTCATTCCGATCTTGGCGGGTATCGCCGGTGCCTTTGTGGTTCTGATCAACTTAGCTCAGGTGAGCCTCCCGATTTTGGTCCTGGCTGTCCCACTGATACTATGGTCGCTGGTTCTGTGCTTCCGGCCCGACTTGCCGATCGAGAAGCAGATTGCGCTGGGTGGCTTGATGGTCGCGATTGCGATCACCCTATTGGTCGAGCTGATTGTTCTCGGTGGTGACATCAGCCGCATGAACACCGTCTTCAAGTTCTATGTGCAGGTCTGGTTGATCCTGGCCGTGGTTGCGGGGGCCGCCCTCGGCTGGATTTGGCGCAGCGTGGCCCGCTGGCCCGGTGTTATCCGCATACTTTGGTCGACGGCCTTTGCCGTTCTGATCTTCCTGGCCGCCCTGTATCCTTTGATGGCGGTACGCGCCAAGGTAGCCGATCGCTATGTCGCGGAGGCCCCACGCACGCTTGATGGCATGACCTACATGCGTCATGTCATCCGCCAGGAAAATGGCGCATCCTTCAGCCTGGAGCCTGACTACACCGCGCTGCGCTGGCTGCAAGACTACGTAGAGGGGACGCCTGTCGTGCTCGAAGCCCACACTCAAGGCATGTATCGCTCCTGGGAGGGGCGTGTGTCGATCTACACGGGCCTACCCAGTGTCCTAGGTTGGGATTGGCACATGCGCCAGCAGCGCCCGCCAGAGTCGCCAGAGGTCAGCACGCGCACCCTGGAGATCGATACGCTCTACGATACGACCAGTGTGGACGTAGCGATGAGTCTTCTTGATCACTATAACGTCGACTTGATCATGGTCGGTGAGCTTGAACGCGCCTACTATACGCCAGAAGGGCTGGCCAAATTCGATGAAATGGTCAATCTTGGCTATCTGAGTATCCTCTATGATTATCAAGGCACGCGTATCTACCAGGTGATGCTCCAGTGAGTGGCGTCATTCTCTGGTATGCGATCGTCTCGCTGTTCGGCCTGGCCGCCTGGCCCCTTGCCCATCGCCTGCTGCCTGCCCTACCAGATCGTGGCTACACGCTTTCGCGGGCTCTTGGTCTTCTGTTGGTGGGCTATGGATTCTGGTTGTTCACCAGCCTCGGTCTGCTGCAAAACACGGTCGGCGCCATCCTCCTAATGCTCCTGATCCTGGTTGGCTTGTCCATCTGGGCCCTGCTGACGCAGCCCGACGATTCTGTCCTGACCTGGCTGAGAGAGAATCGCCGTTTGGTCGTGACCGGAGAAGCGCTTTTCGCCGTAGCCTTCTTCGCCTGGGTGATCGTTCGCGCTTTCAACCCGGAACTCAACGGCACAGAGCGTCCGATGGAGCTGATGTTCCTGAATGGCATTCGCGGTAGCGAGGTCTTCCCTCCGCGAGACCCTTGGCTGTCGGGTTATGCCATTAGCTACTACTACTTTGGCTACGTTATTTCGGCCATGCTAATGGACCTGACCAGCGTCGCCACAGCCATCGGATTCAACATCGCCCTATCGACCATCTTTGCCCTCACCCTCCTGGGTAGCTATGGACTGGTCTACAATCTGGTCGCCAGCCTGCCATCGGAACACGACCCCGCCGAGCCAGATGAACACGGAGGCGCGCAGCCAAAGCACGCTCCAAAGCCTGTGATCAGCGCCCTGATCGCGCCTATTATGATTGGCGTCATGGGCAACCTGGTCGGCTTCTTTCAGCTTGTTCACGCGCTCAATCCGCGTTTCGTCCCGGCGAGCTTCTGGGCCTGGCTCGATATTCGCGACATCAATGTGGCCCCGCAGGCCGTTCGCTGGCCCCTAGAAACCTGGGGAGGCGGTTGGTGGTGGCGTGCTTCACGGACCATCAACGATCGCACACTGCAGGGTGCCGTCTTCACACCCGAACCGATTGACGAGTTTCCCTTCTTTAGTTTCTTGCTGGGCGATCTTCACCCTCATGTGTTGATCCTACCCTTCGTGCTGCTGGCATTGGGGTTGGCCTTCAATACCCTGATGCAGACGGAGAAGCTGTCGCGTATGCAGTTTGGCGTCTGGGTCATCGCCATTGGCGGGCTGGCATTCTTCAACACCTGGGACCTTCCAATCTACTGGTTTGT
>JAADYZ010000269.1 GCA_010092775.1 Chloroflexota bacterium | reverse complement strand
TGCATGCGGTTCCACTCTGAGGCGAGGCGCTTGATGTCGGGGATTCCAGCGACTACGGCGATGGTGTCACCAGAGCGAATCAGGTGGTCGCGAGCGGGATGGACATCGATCTTGGCGCTGTTGGCCCCTTGCCAGAAGACTACCGACACATCGACTTCGGTTTCAACCTCGCGCACGGTGGCTCCATCCAGCCGACAGCCTGGCTGCACTTCGAGCCGTCCCATCGCCAGGACGGTATCCGCCACTTTGAATGTCTGGATGATCTCCGTGCCGGTGGCCGCGCCAGCAAAGGCCGGAGCTGCCAGCGCTGAGGAACTGAACACAGCGCTAATGTCGAAGCGTTCGGCCATCACCTGGGCAAAGTCATCATCGAACATGCGCATGACCAGCCGGATGTTGGGGTTGTTCTCGCGGATGCGACTGGCGATCTCCAGATTAACCAGGTCGTTGTTGGTGGCAATGATCACGCCTGAGGCTTTGTCGATTCCAGCCTTACGCAATGAGTCTTCGCTGCGACCATCAGCCACAATAATCGGGATGTCGTATGAACGGGCCTCCGCGAAGTGATCGTCAATCTCATCTTTCTCGATCACGACGATGTCTTCGCCCAGGATAATCAGCTCGCGCACGACGCGCAGCCCAACATGGCCCAGCCCAACTACAATGATGTGACCACTAAAGGTTGACGCCACCGTTTCCTCCCATTGTTCTTCCCGTGCCCGCCGATTGAAGAGCAGTACTGCGAAGTCGGCTACCCCCAGGGTCAAGAAGATCAGGCCGACCAAGGGCATCATGAAGAAGTAGATTTGCAGGTACCAGGCATTGACCTCTTGAAAGTCCAGGGTTGGCTCGAAGAAGGTCATGGTTATGATGAAGAATAGAGTCTGCGTCAGGCTAAGTCCATTATCCGGCGCTGAGCTGGCATTCCACAGGATGAAGAAGCTGAACGTCGCTAGCCCGATCATGATGAAGAAGGCCAACAAAATCCAGCGAAACTCGCGGATCAGCAGCAGGGTGTCGCGCACCAACACACGCAAGAAGCGGTTCCTGTTGCGCTCGGCGTAGGCTGCTTTGGCTTGTGCCCGTGTCGTATAGGATGGACTGTAAGTCATGGTCGCTTCGAGACGCTAAGGGCGCAGAAGGGGAGGGACCGGAACCGTGACGCTCATGCGGCGCACATCTTTCGATTTACGGTCTACCACAGACACCACCAGCACCGAGACATCATCAGTTGGCCGATTATCGTCCAATCGTAAGGCTTCGGCAAGTAATTGATCGGCAATGGCCTGGGCAAATTCGTCTTCTTGGGCGCAGGCGGAATACAGGTTGTTGATCATTTCCGCCGGATTGAGGGGGGTGCCACTGCGCTGGCCCGCGCTTAGTATGCCATCTGTGAAGACGACAGCCGTCAAGCCAAGGGTGATTGGGATTTCATTGATGGTCGGTTTCACGCGGCGCCGGGTGCCCAAAGCAGGTGTTGCTTCATCCAGGATGCTTTGATAGTCCGGGCCGTATTGCAGGATCGTCGGGCAGTGCGTGTTGCGGGACAGCACCAGGGATTTGGTCTCCAGATCAACAGAGATGATGTTAAGTGTCGCTGAGACCTTGCCCTTTTTGTGCATATACAGATAGTCGTGGGCGGCCCGCGCCGCGCCGCCGTCGCGCACGCCTTGGGCCAATAATGCAATCACTTTGCCTGCCACCAGATTGCTGATGGCCTTGGCCGACCTGCCGGAGCGCTGTCCATCGACAAGCACCAAGGACACCCCCCCCATCGGGCGTTCGACCATTTCCAAAGAGTCCCCGCTTTCACGGGTAGCGTACTTTCCGACCTTGGCGACCGCAATCTGTATCTGCATCGGAGCTGCAACCTTAGTTCCGACCGGCCTTGAGTACCTTCTGGGCTTCTTCCGCCATCTTCTCCCGGTCGAATTCCATCGTGATAGCTGAAGCCAACACCTCTAACTCCATACCCTCGGCCACCCGCAGCCGTACAATACCCGTATCGCGGTTGATCTCTTGCACGGTGCCGATCAATCCACCAAAGGTCAGAACTTCTGTGCCAGGCGATAGGGTTTGCACCAATTCGGTGCGCTTCTTGAGGTCGCGGTTACGGGGCAAAATGAGTAAGGTGTAAATGCCGCTGCCGATGAGCAGCAGGATGAATAGATCGATGATCAAACGCTCCATCGGGCCTACCTCGTCTCTAAGTGCGTCGTGCAGATTATATCAAGGGTTGGTAATGGTCAGCCGACCAAGGAAGATGTCGGTTTGGCCATCCAGGCTAATCAGGCGGGAATCATCCGGGCCGACCAGGCCGACTACGACATCGTATTCACCTACGGCGACGCCCGTCAGGTCAAGGACGTGCGTATCCGGGATGCGCTCTCCGGGCGACCAAACCGAGGTGGGATAGGCGCCGTTGAGCGGCTGCGCTAGCATTTGCGCGGCGATCACCCCGCTGGCGTCACGCATTTGGATCAATACCTGATAGTCGGTGGGCGGGCTAGCGAGCGTCTCCCAGATCAACACCACTTCTGCGCCTTCCTCCGTGCGAGAAAGGCGATAGCCATCCAGCCGGATGTCGCCAAATTCCACCCGGATGCCGGACACTGCGCCCAGAAATTCATCGCTAGGGAAGGGCACTTTCGCCAGGGCGACCGGCTGCCAGTCCAGATTGTCTGCTGTCGAGCCGATTCCTATTTCAAGATCATAGACACCGGGCACCACCGCCGCCCCAATCTCCAGATTATGATAGCTGGTGAGCAGTTGGCGCTGTGGCCACAGCGAAAAATCGATGCGGTCGTTCTGGATCGACTGGACTCGTCCGTCGCGGCTGACCAGCCGCACCGAGACAAACTGCGGCTGCTCGATGGATTGTTCCAACCACCATTCCAGGCGTAATCGGCCCCTGCGATCGCTCTCCAGCGGGTCCAATCTGAAGTCCGTCGCAATGGTGTTGAGCGTCAAGCCGCTGTTAAAAGCTGTCATGCCAATCGGAAGACGGCTCAGGGTCGTTGGGTCTCCAGTTCGCTGGTAGATCAGAAGGGCTTCTTCTTGCTCTCCACTCGCATCGATGCGCTGAATCTCCTGGTAGGTCAATTGAAACCAGGGATCGCTGGTCGGTATGCTGGCATCATCCTCTGCAAGCACTACATAGTCGGGTTGGGCGGCTGCCAACCACCACTGCTCATCGCCCCGGCGCAGGGCCTCTGCGTTGGCAGCTACGATGTCGCCTTGATAGTCGATGATCGGTCGCTGGGCATAATAGCCGAAGCCGCCGCGCAAGGTCGTGCCGATTTGGGCGGTGGGGGCACTGTTCTGCGCAATCCATTGACCAGCGACCACATGATGGGTGGCAAGGCGCTGAGGCTGCAAGCGGCGCCAGGCTGCATCAGGGTTGTCTGAGCGGCTGGCATTGAACGTGCTGTGGGCCATCGCGCTGATGATTAACAACCCAAGCCCCCCGATCAGCCCCCAACGCAATTGAGCCGGGGGGGTGCGATCTGCTGCCGGTTCGATCGCGAGGCCGGTGCAGCCCGCCAAGGCTGCTGCCAGCGGCAAATAGGTCCAGGGGAAGACGCTGACGCGCAAAATGGACAGGGTCACCAGATGAAGCAGCGCCCACCCCAGCAGGATCAAGAGCCAGCGCTGTTCAGGCTGCCCCAGCCGCCCGATGCGCAGCAGGCCACCCAGGGCGGCCAACACGACCAGGGCCCATACCGGCGACAGACTGACCAGACCAAGCAGCCAAGCCGCTAAGCCTGTAAAGGCATTGTCAGCCAGGGCCGACGGTAGGTATGGAAAGCGCCCTGCCCCTGGTAATCCGGGGAGGGGATTGCCTAATGCTCCACCCAGCCATAGACCGCCGATCATCACAATCCCGAGGTAGCTGGCAATCACCTCGATGCGCAGCGGTCGCCCATCCGCCAGCGAGGCGGCCACCAGCACCGCCGCCAGCACACCCGTCTCCAGCCGCGTCAAAGTCGCCAGGGCCAGGGTAATCGCTACTGGGATGCCCCATTCGCGCGTATAGAAGAAGATAGACAGTAGGCAGAGGGCCAGCCACAGGCTGCTGTCAAAGCTGAGGACCAACCATAGCGGCACAAAAGCCGCCAGCAGCGCGGCTGCACCAGCCGCCGCCCAGCGCCCCGTCGGATGGGCCATGCCATAGAGCGCGGCCACGCTGGCACTGATCCCTGCGACGCCGAGCGCTTTGGCCAGGCTAGGCAGATCCAGCCCAATTTGTGAGAGAAACGCAAGTAATCCTGCGTGGAGGGGGGCCACCATGTGGACTGCTGTTGGTGCTCCCGGATTGTAGGTATAGCCTGCCCCCTGAGCGAGATTCTCTGCATAGCGGAAGCTGTAGTAGATCAGGTCGCTGTCGAAAGACGCATAAACGGCGGCCATGCCAGCCACAATCGCCAGCAGAACCGCCGCACTGATCCATTCGATCTGATGACGGGTCACTTAGCGTTCGGGGAGGCCGTCGATGTCGATTTGCCCGGAGTTGACGAAATCTTCGACGGCGGGCGCTACGCGGGCCTGATGGCGGACGTAAGGGAGCACTGAGCGCGTGATAGCCTGTGTATCGAAGCGTGAGTGATGGACCATCCCGCGATCCTCAAAGCTGATCTCGAATTCCATCATTTCGCCGTCGTTTTCCACAAAGCGCACGACGGGGTAAACCATCGTCATACCGCTTTGGACGCGTTTCTCATCCTTCACCACATCAATCCGCTCGACTTCATCAAACTCCAGCGTGGCAATCCGATTGCCCTCCCGCCAGACCAACCGATGCGGCGTGACCTCCACTTGGATGCGCTCCCGCACACGGGCCAGTGTGATGATTCCTACAATCAAGGTGCCCAACCCACCAAGAGCAACCAGTATCGCAAGTATAAGAAATATCGGTGATGGGCTGTCGGCAATGGCAAAACTGACCGCTGCCGACGCGCCGCTGCAAGCCATCAAGACAATACCGATGCTGAACATCAGGTAAGCCGAGCGGCTGATGGCGCGGCGGGCCTGCGGATTGGCCTTGAAGACGGATGGAGATTTCGATGCCATATAAGTGCTGCTGGTTTAGTTACCGAGTTCGGCGTCAATCACCTGTTGGAAGGCTCTGATATCCTGCGCACCAACCAACCGCACCCCATTAATGAAGAAGGTGGGGGTACCAGAGACGCCGTATTCGCGAGCATCACTGGCATCTGCGGCCACTTCATCTTGATAGTGGCGCTCCTCGACGCAGGTGCGGAACTGCTCGGTGTACAGATCGAGTTCCTCGGCCAGGGCGACGAAATCGTCTGTGCTGCTGAAGGCCTGCGGATTAGCAAACAACCCATCGTGGAAGGGCCAGAAGGCATCCTGTTCGGCGGCGCATTCAGCGGCTTCTGCGGCGGCTAAACCACCGACGACCGGAAAGTCGCGATAGACGAAGGCGATGTCATCCCCATATTGGTCGAGTAGCGCGCTGAAGGTCTCTTGATGGAAGCGAGCACAGAAGCCGCAGCGGAAGTCGCTGAACTCAACAATCACTACTTCGGCATCTGGCGAGCCGAGAATAGGGTCATCGTCGATGCTCACGTTGTCGAGCCGGGCGGCGGGCTGCGGTGGCTGAGCCTGGCCGGCCGGTGGGCCCTGTGCTGCGATGGCCTCAGCTTCATTAAGGACGCTAGCCAGTCGCGCTTCAGTGGATTCGCTTCCCCAGTAGAAGCCGCCCACCAGGCCGATAATGAGGCCAACAATCAACATCGCGCCACTAATGAGGGTACTCTTTTTCACGACGATGACGTCGGTATTATCTGCTGTCTTTCCTTTAGGTGCGGTGGTCCGGGTTGCCAAAACAGGTTTTCCTTGGTCAGTTGGACGGTTTGACCGAATAGTAACCCGGATGGCGAGATCGCGGCAAACGAAAGACCGCGCCCCGATCAGCGCATAAGCCTCGCTGATTGGGAAGCCAGATCGCGCGTTAATGAAAATCCGATTGCTGTCATGCTAAAGACATGATCTTTAACACCAATCTGGTTCATTAAAAAGACAGCTATGGCAATTATGCAGTGGCTAGGCTAGAATGATGTCAATCTTGTTTATTATGAAATGGCAATCATTAGACATATTGCTAGCCTTAGTTAGAGCGAGGTGGGATCATGCAAAAGACGCGTCAAAAAATCATCGAGTATCTCAAGGCGAATGGGGAAGCAACCGTTGATGAGTTGAGCGTCGCGCTCAACAACTTGACCGCTGTGACCGTCCGACACCATCTAGATGTGTTGCGCGGACAAGGGCTCGTTGATGCGCCGGAAGTGCGCCACCGCAATTCGCCTGGACGGCCCAAATATATCTATCGTCTGACGGATCGCGGACACGGTATGTTCCCATCCAACCTGGCGGCGTTGACTCATCACATTGTTGATGAGATGAAAGGACACTTGAGCGACAGCGAAGTCAATGTGATCTTCGATGGTGTGGCCCAGCGTATGGCCGACCATGCTCCCGACATTGATGAGGACGAGTCTCTCGAACTGCGTCTGGATCGAGTCGTTGAGCACCTGACCGACAGCGGCTACATCGCCAGTTGGGAGTCACATCCCGAAGGCTTTGTTCTGCATACCTCGAACTGCCCCTATGCTGGTGTAGCCCGCTCTCATGATGAGGTTTGCCAGATGGATATGCGCTACATCGCGCTGTTGCTGGGCACGATACCGCGCCGCTTGAGCCACATCGTGGCAGGGCAGCCGACTTGCTCCTATCTGGTGATGGCACCCAACGGACAGGCAGCCGCCCAAAACTAAGCGAATTTGAATATTCCACATTCTTATCATGCTAATCAGATTTAGTATGATAAATATATGTTTTATTGACAGTGGTGACCCCCATTGCTAAAATGAGCGTGGTTAAGCCCCAAGGGGCGGAAAGAGGAGAGTTCCAGCATGGCAATGAAAGATTTGGAAATTCGCACAGACGAGATTCAGGACGTGCCAACCGCGCCGCTCATTGTGACCGAGACGGCAGTCGCAAAGATTAAGAGCCTGCTGGCTGAGCGCGAGCTGCCCAACCATGCGCTGCGCGTGTTTGTCGCTGGTGGTGGCTGCTCAGGTTTGCAATATGGCATGGCCTTTGAAGGCAACCCACGTGAGACCGATACGCTGATTGAGATCGAAGGCGTCAAGCTGGTGGTTGATGAGATCAGCCTGCCCTACATTTACGGCGCTAACATCGACTTCGTTGATAACCTGATGGGTGGCGGCTTCCGTATCGAGAACCCGAACGCCGCCTCATCCTGCGGTTGCGGCACCTCCTTCAAGCCAAAGAATGAAGATGGCACCCAGGCCGCATCTGGCGGTGGTTGCTCGACCTGCGGCTAACGCTTAGGCAAGTCCTTTCAACAGTTCCACCATTAATTGACAGCAGCCTGTCCGTTAATCCTGGAACTGTTTTATTTTGCCTGGTGGTCGCCCTTTTCAGGAAGCCGTAGGCAAATCGTCAAGTTAAGTTGTTTTAGTATCTACTAAATTTAGAGACGGGCTTGTCAGTTAAGCGCCCGACGCATGCACAGACTGCTTTCAACCGGAGGACGACTGCCAATGTTTTCGTTCCGCAACTCATCCAAACTCCCATCCGAGCCACGCCGCCTATTTCTGGACCTTGGCGACCTGGGAGATCTGGTTCATCCAGATGGCCCACACGAACAATGGCAAGATCACGGCCTGGGCTTGCTGAGAACCATCCTTCATCAGAATGATGTGATGACCGAGATGTTCTCAACCCGCCAGTACACCCACTGGAACCAGATCAAGCGCCAGTTGAAAGGCTATGATCTGATGATCATGAATGTGCGCAGCTATACCTATCCGATTGCTTACAAGGCTGCGCAGTTGTTCAAAGAGGTCAACCCGGAGGGGGTTGTGCTGGCTGGCGGTATGCACGCCACCGTTGCGCTCGATGAGATGGAAGCAGTCGAAGCCTTCGATCACATTATTCAAGGCCCAGGCGAAGAGATCGTCGTTGAGTTGGTAAAAGACCCAAGTCAATTCCCCCGCGTGGTGCTCGGTCAGGGATCGCGCTCAATGGCTGATTGGCCGATGATCGATCGGGAGTTGTGGCCCAAGCCTGCCAGCCGCAAACTGGAGAAGAACTTCAACTGGCCCCTAGAGCCGGAGTGTGGGTGGGGGCCACCGCCCGTCGCCACGATTATCACCAGCCGCGTCTGCCCCTGGCAGTGTGTCTTCTGCAACGAGTCCTCCTACATCCCCAACATGGGCCGCCGCCCTGTTGAAATGGTGATCGAAGAACTCAACATGCTGGACGACAAGTACGGAGTAGGTTCGGTTGTCATCCACGACTCAATGTTCTTCCAGAATCCCCGCTGGCTGGAGGAGTGGATCGAGAAATACCCACGCATGGCTAACCAGGTCTGGCCATATTGGGCAGCCGGGCGTGCCGACACGGTGCGCCAATGGCCCGATCTGTTTGAGGCGCTGGTCAAGGAGACGAATTGGAACACCATTTCGATTGGCCTGGAGTCCGGTAGTGATCGTGTGCTGCAAATCCTCAATAAGGAATGCACCGAGGACGACAACTACTTCGCCATCGACCTCATTCATCGCATTGGCGATGAGATGGAAGCAGCGGGCAAAGAGCCGCCCAAGATTTGGTCGAACCTGATGTTAGGTATCCCCGGTGAGACGCCTGAGGACGCCTTTAAGACCATGCGCATGATGAAGTACATCCGGCGCGGCTTCCCCTCGATCTCCTTTTATGCACCCTATCCTGGTTCGGCACTGGGCAACCAGTTGATTGCTGAGGGCAAGAGCTTGATGTCCAAAGACAACTATCATCGCTACCCCGATGATGAGAAGGTGGTCGGCATCGATTATCAGTTTTATCGGGAGATGCTGGCCGGTAAATACGACGACGAGATCAATCGCGGCCTGGATGAGATTTCGCGGCAGCGCAGCGGCGACTTCAGCGAAGCGCTCATCAAGGCGTAGAGGCAGTCATGAGCAGTTTTAGCAATCCGCACTATATGTATCTCTTCGATTTGAAGAGTGGCAAGAAGAAGTTGGCCTACGGCAAAAGCCCTGAGGATGCCCTCAAGATTCTCTCCTACCGCCTATCTCAAGAGGAGATGGAACAAATCATCAGCGATTCGTATCAGCGCATTCGCCAGCGCGATTTGCAGAAGTATATCGATAACTTGGGTTGATCGATCGAATGATCAGACTCGCTTTCAAGAGACATGCTGTGGCGTGTCTCTTTTTTTGCGCCTGACTGCTTCATACGAACCCTGCCAACTGGCGGGCTTTGCCCCAACAGACTCCCAATAATATGTTAGAATCATGTCATGATTTTGCGTACAAAGACGGTCAGCAAAACGGTGGAACAATACATAGGACCACATCCAGGCCATGAGCTTTCTTGAGTTACACGACAAG
>JAADYZ010000268.1 GCA_010092775.1 Chloroflexota bacterium | reverse complement strand
TTTGGCTTTGGGTTGCTGCTCGGGGCCATCTTGATGGCGATGGTCTTCGTGGTCGAACTGGCCTTCGGTTGGATCACCATCTCAGATACCTTCGTGAGCGACCCCATCGCAGGATTTGGCGTGCTGTTCGCTGCGGTTCTAATCGGTTTCGTCTTTGTCGGCATCTACGAAGAGATTCTGAGCCGGGGCTACCATCTGGTCAATCTGTCTGAAGGCTTTGCCAACATCAAGGGCATTGGCCCACGCGGCGCAATCATCATCGCGTTAACCCTTTCATCGCTGGTCTTTGGCCTCTTACATGCCAGCAACAACAATGCAACCCTTATCAGTACCGTCAACATCTCACTCGCCGGGGTCCTTTTGGCGCTTGGCATGCTGCTTACAGGCCGCCTGGCCATCCCGATTGGATTGCACATCACCTGGAACTTCTTTCAAGGTGCCGTGTTTGGTTTCCCAGTTAGTGGTACACGCTTACCCGCCTCCATCTTTGGGATTGAGCAAGGCGGCGCGACTCTAGTAACTGGTGGCCCCTTCGGCCCTGAAGCTGGAATCATCGGCCTCGTGGCGATGGCCATCGGCACCGGACTAACCCTACTGTATGTTCAACTGCGTTATGGGTCGGTCGAGTTACACGCTGATCTCGCGACGCCCAACCTGCGCAGTGCCGCTAGAGAAACACCAGAAGACAATGCGATTTCCCTTTGACACCATTCCCCACGCCCCACTAGAATCGCTGCTGTGCCATTTCCACAGACAAGGACAGGACTGACTTATGAGTGCGTTAGAGATCAAAGATGTTGAGCATATTGCTGAACTGGCTCGCCTGGAGTTGACCGAGGGCGAGAAGCACCTGTTCCAGCAGCAGCTTTCCGCCATTCTGAATTACGTCGAGCAGCTTCAAGAGGTTGACACCGAGACGGTTGAGCCGACCTACACTGTCCTGCCGATCAATACGGTGCTGCGCGATGATGTCGTGGAATTTGGCTTGACGCGCGAGGCAGCCCTGGCTAACACGGAAGAAAAAGAGGCGGGCATGTTCCGCGTGAAAGCGATCCTGGAGGACTAATGACCGACCTGACATCGCTTACAATCATGCAGGCAGGGCAGAAATTGGCCGCTGCCGAGATGACCTCAGTCGAACTGACCCGGGCCTACCTGGATCGCATTGAGGCAGTTGAACCCCAGGTTCAGGCCTTTATCACTATCACCGCCGAGCAGGCCCTTGAACAGGCCCAACAAGCTGACGAACGTCGTAAAAAGGGCGAAAAAGGGCCGCTGCTTGGCATCCCCTTGGCGTATAAGGATGTAGTGACAACCCTGGGGGTTGAGACCACCTGCGGGTCGCGCATTCTGGAAGGCTACAAGCCGCCTTATACCGCTACTGCCGTCCGATTCTTAGAGGAAGCTGGAGCAGTGATGTTGGGCAAACTCAACATGGATGAGTTCGCGATGGGTTCCTCAACAGAGAATTCTGGCTACAAGATCACCCGTAATCCCTGGGACTTAGAACGCGTCCCGGGTGGGTCAAGCGGAGGCAGCGCGGCAGCCGTTGCCGCACGGATGGCCGCTGGCACACTAGGATCAGACACTGGCGGCAGTATTCGTCAGCCCGCATCTTTGTCGGGCGTGGTGGGGCTGAAGCCCGCGTATGGCCGCGTTTCGCGTTATGGCCTGGTGGCCTACAGTTCCTCACTCGACCAGATTGGCCCCTTCGCCCACACCGTTGAAGATGTTGCCTTGCTGCTCGAAGTGATCGCTGGGCACGATCCGCGTGATTCCACCTCGATGCAAACCGCCGACACCGGTTTCGCCAGCAGCCTGAAACAAGACCTCAAGGGCCTGAGAGTCGGCGTACCCAGGGAGTTCTTCATTGAGGGCATCGAGAAGGATGTCGAGAGTGCAGTGCGAAGGGCCATCGAAAAGCTTGCGGAACTCGGTGCGGCGATCATTGAGATCAGCCTGCCGCATACCCAATATGCCTTACCAACCTACTATCTAACGGCTACCGCAGAATGCTCAGCCAACTTGGCACGCTTTGATGGCATCCGCTATGGGCCGCGCGAGCAGGCCGGGAACGTTCTGGAGACCTACCGTAAAACGCGCGGCGAGATGTTTGGGGCTGAGGTCAAGCGGCGCATCATGCTAGGCACCTATGCGCTGTCCGCCGGGTACTATGATGCCTACTATCTCAAAGCACAGAAGATACGCACGCTGATCAAACGCGACTTTGACGAAGCCTTTAGGCAGGTCGATGTGATCGCTGCACCAGCCTCACCGACGACGGCTTTCAAGATAGGTGAGAAGGTCGATGATCCGCTGCAAATGTATCTAAACGACATCTTCACCTTGTCGACTAACCTGGCAGGAATCTGCGGATTGAGCGTCCCCTGTGGCTTCGATCAAGCCGGATTACCGATAGGGATGCAGTTGTTGGGTCCAGGCTTCAGCGCAGACCGGCCCAACGCCGGAGAGGCGCTCATCCTTCGTGCTGGTCACGCTTACCAGCACGCCACCGACTGGCGCGAGAAAACCCCAGCACTCTAGCTAAGAATGGACCGGCTGTCGCACCGCCTGAATAATCTCTGCGGCAAGATCATAGCGCTTGAACTG
>JAADYZ010000267.1 GCA_010092775.1 Chloroflexota bacterium | reverse complement strand
GCTTGTAGGCCTCCAGATCGCGAATTTCTGGCCGAACCATTTTCTCCAGGTCGGCTACACTTGCTTTGGACAAGGTCATGACTCACTCCTTATGCGCGCAGCATTGGCATGGGCGTCCAGCGACTCTGCATCGGCCAGGGTGGCGGCGTTAACCCCGAGGGCAGCGGCGGCTTCGGCGTTCAAGCCCACCACCCCGGTGATCTTCAAGAAGTCCAGGACGTTAAGCCCGGATGCAAAGCGCGCCGTTCCGCTGGTAGGCAGGCTATGGCTGGGACCAGCCACATAATCACCCAGCACTTCGAACGAGGTTTCTCCAAGGAACAGGCAGCCGGCATTCTGCACACTGCCCATCCAGGCGTAAGGGTCTTCAACAGAAAGCTGGAGGTGCTCTGCTGCATAACGATTCGCAACTTCGAAGGCTGTTTCGAGATCGGGCACGATGATAGCGCCGCCTCGATGTCGCAGCGACTCCTCAATGATTCCAGCCCGTCCTCTTTCTTCGATCTGCTGGCCAACTTCCCAGGCAACAGCGCTTGCCAGCTCCTGGGAGGGTGTCACGAGAATGGCAGAGGCCAATACATCATGCTCCGCCTGAGCGAGCAGATCAGCCGCGATGAGGCTAGGATTAGCCAACTCATCAGCAATCACCATTGTCTCAGTCGGGCCAAGTAAGCCATCGATGCCGACCACACCATACACCTGGCGCTTGGCCAACGTAACAAACAGATTGCCTGGCCCGACGATCTTGTCGACCGTCTCAACGCTCTCACTACCATAGGCCAGAGCAGCGATCCCCATAACTCCGCCCATCCGGTAAAGCCGATCGATCTTAGCGACTTGCGCTGCCGCCGCAACCACTGGCGGGATCGAACCATCATGAGCGGGTGGCGTTACAGCGACAACTGTCTTGACGCCAGCCACCCGCGCCGGCAGCGCCGACATCAATAATGAGGAGGGCAGGGGGGCGGTACCGCCTGGAACATATACCCCAACCCGTTCAATTGGGCGCACCAATTGGCCCAGCATACCCTCTGAGTTAGGTTGCATCCACGAGCCATAGTTCTGGCGGCGATGAAAAGCTTCGATGCGCATGGCAGCCACCCGCAATGCGTCCAGCACCTCAGTCGATACCTGCTCAGCCGCCGCCGCCAGCTCATCTTCAGGGACGCGCAAATCTTGCAGCGCCACACCATCGATGCGCTCGGTCCACTCAAGCAGCGCGGCATCGCCACGCTGCCGCACATCGCTGATGATACGGCGCACAGCCTGCTCCGGGCTTAGCGGCTCCCCAAAAATGCGTTCGATCCCCGCCTTCACGCTATCGGTCAGATCGAATTCATCGGGTGGGCGACGCCGCAGGATGCCCTGCTCAGCCTCGGTGTGGGTATAAATCGGGAACAAATCAGTCATGGTTAGAAGCCTCAACCCGTCCAAGCTCACGTAAAAGGCGCTGATAGCGTTCTGGGCGTTCTTCAAAAATAAAGGTGGTTGGTGTGACCACGACGCCACTGCCATCGATGCCGCGAATCTGTTGGATCGCGCGGTAGAGTCGCTTCTGAGAAACAATAATGTTGATCGCATACCAGCCACCCTGACCGTCACGCGTCGCAACTGGTGAGATGGTCGGACCCTGTAGGCCGCCTAAATCGGTCTGGGTGAAAATACGTTCGGCGATCTCAGCTTCGCTGCTGCCGCGCATATTGGCCATCACCAGATATTGCCCACGCGCCCGCAGGCGGGCCTCAAAGAATTCGAGGAGGTGGCGCGCCGTCTCCAAGAGTTGGTCTTGGCTGCGCAGGCTCTCACGATTGGCGATCATAACCGCCTGAGATTCAACCAAGGTACCCCCGTCGATGGTTTTGAGCCGATTATCTCGCAGGGTGGTCCCGGTCGACGTGATATCAACAATCATTTCTGCATAACCTACGGCTGGAGCAGCCTCCAAAGCGCCATCGGCGCTGACTACCTGAATGGCCTCACTGAGATTATGCTTCCCAAAAAACAGCTCCGCTGAGGTCACGTGCTTAGTCGCCGCTCGCAGACCACCAGTCGATTGGGCCTTCTGATTGAGCGAAGGCAAGTCTGTCACGTCGTCCCATTCATCAGGCACGGCAACCACCAAACGACATTCTCCATAGCCCAACGCCTCGTGAACCACGATAATGTCGCTTAAGTCATCACCCAGGGCATCAAGGACAGTGTCATACCCCGTAATCCCCAAATCGATGTCGCCAGCCGCGACACTGCGTGCAATGTCGCGCGCACGCTGAAATAAGACCAGGATCTCGGGCATGGCAGGGATACGAGCGCTGTATTGGCGTGGATTGGTTTTGTCGACGCGCAGATTGCACTCTGCCAGAAAGGTCATCGTCTCATCTTCCATCCGACCTTTGCTGGGCAGACCTAAACGCACTTGAGGATGTGATGCAGCCATCGAATGCGGTCCCCTCTATAGACGAAAACAAGCCCCTGAGCTGCGGGGCTTGGTGGTGGTCGTCGCTTGATCTAACCTGTGTGTTTGGCGCAGCCTGAAGCTGCAAGCACACAACACCAACGCTACCGAGTCAGCGCGCAGTATGGTGTATTGAGTTGGTGTGGGTGGTGATGCTCTAAGCTCATCATGGTGCGAAGAGTATAACTACATCACCAGATTGGGTCAACGGTTGCCCGGCCCCAGCTTGACAAGCTGGGGCCAGAGCCAGAAGCCGCATTAGTCAGGTTGCAGGGTGCTCAAGTCGCCTTCATCTTGGCCGAGCGCACGCGCGCGCAGCACGCGCCGCATGATCTTGCCTGAGCGTGTCTTGGGCAGCGAATTGACAAACTCGACCGTCGCAGGTTTGGCAATTGGCCCCACTTCGTAGCCAACGTGTTCGCGCAGGGTATCAGCCAGTTTTGCAGTGGGTTCAATGCCCTGCCGCAAAATGCAATAGGCCTTGATGATATTGCCCTTCAGTTCGTCGGGCACACCAATCACACCGGCTTCGGCCACGGTTGGATGGCTCACCAACGCCGACTCGATCTCGGCAGTACCGAGGCGGTAACCACTGACCTTGATCACATCGTCAACGCGGCCAATCACCCAGATGTAGCCATCCTCGTCGCGTTTAGCCGAGTCACCCGTCATGTAAATCCACTCGCCATCCTTCGAGAAGCGCTCCCAGTAGGTCGACACATAGCGATCCGGATCGCCAAACAGGGTCCGCATCATGGCAGGCCAAGGCGTCGTGATGACCAGATAACCTTCTTCGTTGGCTGGCACCGGGTCACCTTCCTCATCGACCACATCCAGCTTCACGCCGGGGAAGGCCAGGCTCGCCGAACCCGGTTTCAAGGGCGTTTCTGGCATCGGGGTGATCATGAAGTTGCCGGTTTCGGTCTGCCACCAGGTATCCATGATGGGCGCACGTTCCTTGCCAATCACACGATGATACCAGCGCCAGGCCTCCGGGTTGATCGGCTCACCAACGGACCCCAGTAAACGCAGGCTAGATAGATCATGCCGTTCCGGCCAGGACTCACCAAAACGCATCAACCCGCGGATCGCGGTTGGGGCTGTGTACAGGATGGTAACGCCGTGTTCTTCAACCAGTTTCCACCACCGATCGGGGAAGGGGTGGGTCGGCGCCCCCTCATACATCAAGCTGGTGGCGCCCAGAATCAGCGGTGCATAGACGATGTAGCTGTGCCCGGTGATCCAACCCGGATCTGCGGCACACCACCACACATCATCCTCTTTGATGTCAAAGACCGTGCGCAGAGTAGTCGATGTCCCGACCATGTAACCGCCGTGTGTATGCAAAATCGCCTTGGGGCGGCCCGTCGTACCTGAGGTGTAGAGGATGAACAGCGGGTCTTCAGCGTCCATCACCTCGGTTTCGCAGTAAGGATCAGCGATCGGCAGGTTGAGCAGATCGTGATACCACAGGTCGCGCCCTGGCTCCATGTGGACCTCTTGGCCGGTCCGCTTGACGACGATTACGTTTTGCACTGTGGGGGAGCGATGCAGTGCCTCATCCATGATGTCTTTCAAGGGCACGATGTTGCCACGCAGCCAGGCCCCATCGCAGGTAATGGCCACCTTGGAATGTGAGTCCTCAATGCGACCATGCAGCGCCTCCACCGAGAAGCCGCCGTAAACGACCGAGTGGATCGCTCCCAGCTTGGCGCAGGCCAACATGGCAATCACGATCTCTGGCACACGCCCCATATAGATGGTCACCCGGTCCCCTTTACGCACACCCATCGCGCGCAGCACGCTAGCCATCCGCCCAACCTGGCGATGCAATTGATGATACGTCAGGGTGCGTCGGTCGCCCGGCTCGCCTTCCCAGATCAAAGCGACTTTGTTGCGCCGCCAAGTCTTGATGTGGCGATCCAGCGCATTGTGGACAATGTTAGTCTTGGCCCCGACAAACCACTTGAAGAAAGGGGCTTCGCTGCTGTCCAGGGTCGTATGCCAGGGCTCAAACCACTCATAATTCTCTTCCGCGATCTGATTCCAGAAGCCTGCCAGGTCGCTCTCAGCCGCTTGCGTTACAGCGGCACGATCGGGCACATTGGAGTTCGAGACAATGTCTTCCGCAGGGTAGTAAACTTCTCCGTTCAAGGTTCGTTCAGCCATAGAGGACTCTCCCACTAAATGATACGAAGGTGAGTAAATGAGGTGAGGCACATCGGCGAGACGTTGCAGGCGTAGTCTCCCCTTGGTCATTCATTTTAGAGGATTCCCGACCAAGCTCCCACACTGTGAAAAATCGATCAAATAAGCTGAAGGCGAAAGATATTCCGCCCTTAGGCCGTCGAGACTGTGACGCATCGTGAATGGATAATGAGGCCAAAACCCTGTGTTCAAAAACCCCCATGTTGTGATCGGTTCTGTCTCACTCTTGCTCATCCTGGCGCTGATCTCCGCTTTTACCCTGACCCAACCCACTGAATTGACCTATGACGATTACATTGAGCAAGCTGATGCTGCTCTTGACGCCGAAAACTACGAGGAAGCGCTCGAACTCTACGATCTCGCGAGCGAAATCGAACCAGAAAACAAGTACCCCTATATTCAACAGGGCACGATCTACTTTGTTCTTGAGGACTATCCTGACGCCGTTCTGCATCTGACCTACGCGCTAGATGTGACGGAGGGCGACCCGGAGCCCTATCTGATTCGGGCACGTATGTTTGATGAGATGGAATGGCACTCAGATGCTCTGGATGACTACCGTCGCTATCTAGAGTTTGCAGCGCCGAACGACCCCTTCCGCGAATTCGCCCGGCAGCGTGTCGGGGCCCTGTGGCTTGAACTCTTCGCTGGTAACGATTAGTCCAACCCACGTTAAAGGGAGCCCGCTTGGAGGCTCCCTTTTTCGTCCCCCAGGAGGCGAATTATTCGGTACACTTGATGTACTGACACGTTCCCTTCCCAACCTCTCTACCATCCCCCACAAAGGAGACCTCGGTATGGCGAGCGAAAAGCGTCCGATTGAAGTCGAAGATCTTTACAAGATAACCAACATTGAAGCGCCCCGTGTTAGCCCCGATGGACAATGGATTGCCTACGTCCACCGCAGCCTTGATAAGCTGCAAGATAGCTACACAACCAACATCTGGTTAGCTCCAACCGCAGGCGGGGACCCTATCCAGGTGACCCGCAGCGGCAAGGACGGCAGCCCAATCTGGTCACCGGATGGCGAAGCACTGGGTTTCATTTCCGCGCGTGACGAGAAGCCACAGGTATATCGTCTCCCGATGACTGCATTTGGTGGTGAAGCACGGGCATTGACCTCAGCGCCTAACGGGGTGAGCGGTTTCAATTGGTCGCCAGACGGCAGCATGATTGCTTATACCGCTCGCATGAACGCCGACGAACGCGAAAGGGAGGACTCTGGCGAAACACCCGAGCCACCCAACGACAAACTTGATGCCAAGCAGAAGAAAGAGCGTAAAGAGCACGACGAGAAACAACGCTGGGACCCGCGCTTCATGTGGCGTATCCCCTATCGTGTGGGCACCTCTTACCTCGACGATCGTTATGATCAAATCTACGTGCTGCCAATCGCTGAAAACTTACCGGAAGAGGAAGCCAAGCCGCGCCGCCTGACTAATCTGGATGCCCACTACAGCGTACCTGAATGGACACCCGATGGAGCCTCTTTATTGACCACGCGTACCATCGACCCGACCGGTGACGAACCCTGGCGTAAATCGAGCTTGTATCGCATTGGGGTCGAAGATGGCAGTGAGGAGCAACTCACTGACGACAGCCATGCTGACTTTGCGCCACGTCCCTCTCCGGATGGCAAATGGATCATCTATTCGCGTGTGCCAGATAGCAGCTTTTATCTGGTCCCGCGCTTCAGTGTCCGCAATGCAGAGACAGGTGAGACCCGCGATCTGACCATGGAACTCGATCGCAGCATCAGCGATTACGTGTGGGCCAAGGACAGCAGCCAGGTCTACATCATTGTGGACAGCGAGGGCGTGGGTGAAGTCCACACCATTAATCCAGAGACTGGTGAGCTCAACAAGCACATCCCAGGCAAGATGATCGCTGAAGCCTTGGATGTCTGTGCAGAGGGTGGCGTTGCCTTTGTCGCCAGCACGACTGCCAATCCCAGTGAGTTGTTCTGGCAAGGCCCCGGAGCAGATGAACCTCAGCAGCTTACCGATGCGAACACCAAATTCCTGGAGGATGTGATTGTCCAGGAGACACATGAAATCTGGTTCGAAGGCTCAGACGGCACGCCAATCCAGGGTTGGTATCTCTATCCGGTTGACTACCAGGAAGGACAGAAATACCCTCTGGCCTTCAACGTACATGGCGGCCCACACGTGATGTGGGGGCCCAGCTCACGCTCGATGTGGCATGAGTGGCAGTTCCATGCCGCTAGCGGCTACGCGGTCTTTGCCTGCAATCCACGTGGGTCAGATGGCTACGGCTCTGAGTTCCGTGATGGTATTCATGCGGCCTGGGGCAAAAACGACATGCCCGACCTGATGGCTGGCATCGACAAGATGCTGGAGATGGGCTTCATTGATGAACAGCGCATGGCGATTACAGGTGGCTCTTATGGGGGCTTCCAGACCGCCTGGACCATCAGTCATACCGATCGCTTTGCAGCGGCGGTCTCGCAGCGCGGCGTATACAGTTTGATCAGCTTCTACGGGACGAGTGATGTCCCCTCTTTGATCTCAACCGAATTTGACGTAGAACCCTGGGAAAACCCCACCTTACTCTGGGAGAACTCTCCCATTGCCTACGCCCACAACATCAAGACCCCGCTCCTGCTGATCCACGCAGAGAATGACTTTCGCGTCCCGATTGAGCAGGCCGAACAGCTCTTCGCCTTGGTGCGGCGCAGCGGTGGAACCGTCGAAATGTGGCGCTACCCGCGAGATGGGCATGAGCTATCGCGCAGCGGCGAACCGCGTCATCGGGTCAGCCGCCTGTCAAAAATGATCGAGTGGTTCGACAAGTATTGCAAAGCCTAAACCAGACTCCACAAGGGGCGATTCATTCAGGCAGAATCGCCCCTGCGCTCATCCGCTCAATAAACCTGATCTACGTTGACGAAAAGCAAGCAGACTGGTTATAGTATTGGTGAAAGTCGTCACTTATTGGTCGCCACGTCTAATGAGGTTTGCCCCACGCAAATTACCGTTCCCAAAGCGGATTGATTATAATGTCCGGGGACGGAGAGGACCTGAAGGAGACATCCACCCATGGCTGAAGATCAATTTACAGGGCTAAACAACCCTGATTACCCCATTCCCGACGAACTCAAACAAAACGTTGCCATTACCACCCTCGACCGACTCTATAATTGGAGCCGTGCACGCTCTGTTTGGCCGATGATGTTTGGCCTGGCTTGCTGCGCCATTGAGATGATTGTGACCGCTGCTGCCCGTTACGATCAGTCGCGTTTTGGTATGGAGGTCTTTCGACCCAGCCCGCGCCAGTGCGACCTGATGATTGTGTCTGGTACGGTCACGAAGAAGATGGTCCCACAGATTGTGCGCCTCTACAACCAAATGCCCGAACCCCGCTATGTGCTGGCGATGGGTGCCTGCGCTTCCGGGGGAGGTCCTTTTAAGGAGGGCTACAACGTCGTAGATGGGATCGACAAGTTTGTCCCGGTCGATGTGTATGTGCCCGGCTGCCCCCCCACACCACAGGCCTTGATTTTCGGCTTCATGACCCTGCACGAAAAGATCGAGAAGCAGAGCGTCACCACAGTGCCCTGGTATCGTCGCGGTGCCAATGAGCCTGTTCCGGTGCCTGTGCTTGGCCCGGATTTGATCGATGTACGTCATGCGCCCCTGCTGCGTGCAGAGGCCCAGCAGGCTGCTGAGCAAGCCCAATTAGCAGACGATAGCCTCGCCTATGACGAGCCGTCCAGCCTCGAAGAAGCCTCCGCCGACTAACCCCACGGGATCATCAACATGACTGAAGCAACCCCTGAACAATCCACCGACACCAGCGACCCGATCGCATATCTACAGAGCAAATTTGGCGATGTGGTGTCCGAAGATACGCGCGACGGCTATTCTGGCATTGTGGTTGATCCACGCCAGTTGGTCGATGTTGCGCAGACGATCCGCGATGACCTGGGCTTTGATCTACTCTCCAGCGCCAGCTACGTCGACTATCTCGAAGAAGGCTTCTTCGAGATGGTTTATCACGTGTATGACACCCGCGTTGGGGGGTCAGGTCTCAACTTCAAGACCCGCACCGATCGTGAAGAACCAGCGCTGCCCTCATTGGTGGGCGTGTGGCCCTCTGCCGATTTCCAGGAGCGTGAGGCCTGGGACCTGATGGGCATCCCCTTCATCGGGCATCCTAACCTTAAGCGCATCCTGACCTGGGAGGGCTTTGAAGGACATCCCATGCGCCGGGATTGGCAAGAACCTTTCTATGAAGAGGACGCCAAACCCTTTGGCACCCGATGGCCTGGCGGTCAGGTGATTCGCGGCGAGATGACCAACCCCTACGGCATGAACGTCCAATATCCGGAAGGCTTCACCTTAGATGGCTGGTCACCGGAAGGCGACGACGCTATCTATGCTGGCCTTAGCACGCCAGAAACAGCCAGCGGGGTCGATATTCAACAGATCCGTACTGATCAGCTTGTTGTCAATATGGGGCCGCAGCATCCCAGCACGCATGGTGTGTTCCGCATGACGGTCACGATTGACGGTGAAACGGTCACCAAGCTCGAACCCGTGATGGGCTATCTACATCGCAACCACGAGAAGATCGGTGAGCGCAACACCTGGCTGATGAACATGCCCTACACTGATCGACTTGACTACCTGGCCAGCATGTCGAACAATTTCGCCTACGCCATTTCAGTCGAGCAGATGCTCGGGCAGGAAGTAACCGAACGCGCCGAATTGATCCGCATCTTGATGGCCGAACTCACACGCTTCGTCAGTCACGGTTGGTTCATCGGCTTCTTCCTAAACGACCTGGGTGCCTTCCTCACACCCTCGGTTTACACCATCACCGAACGCGACCTCATTCTCGACTTGTTCGAGGCGGTTTCCGGCTCGCGCATGATGTGCAACTACTTCCGCTTTGGCGGGGTCGCTTACGATCTACCCGAGTACATCGGTGGGCCAGCCGTGAAGCCCGGCGACAAGGCACGCCGGTTAGATACCTACAAGTTCCTCGATGATCTGATCAACGAGCGCATGCCGCGTGTCTTGCAGGAACTTCGCGACTACTTGATCGACAACGAGATTCTGGTCGCGCGTTGTGTCGGCGTCAGCACGATTTCGTCACAAGACGCGATCGCTTACGGAGTGACTGGTCCAGTGCTGCGCGCAACGGGCATACCTTATGACCTACGCCGCATGGACCCCTACAGCTTGTATGAAGAGTTCGACTTTGATATTCCTGTGCGTTACAACGGCGACCTGTACGATCGCTTTGTGGTGCGCGTCGAAGAAATGTATCAGAGTATCCGCATTTGCCAGCAAGTCTTGCCCCGTTTGAAGGAAACCGAAGGCCAGAACTACTGGGCAGGTAAGCGGGCCTATACGGTTCGCGTACCGAAAGGGGAGCATTATGGACACGCAGAAAACCCAAAAGGCGAGTTGGGCTTCTACCTCGTCTCAGATGGCGGCGCTAACCCTTATCGCTATCACATCCGCTCCCCAAGTTTCATCAATCTGACCGCCCTCGAAGAGATGTGCAAGGGCTACAAGGTCGCTGATGTTGTGGCGATCCTGGGCAGCTTGGACATCGTATTGGGTGAAGTAGACCGCTAAGCAAAGGACGATCAGACGATATGTACGGATTTGGCATCTTAAAGGGACTGGGCGTTACCCTCCGCCATTTGGTGAACAGCTATGTCGACGACATCAAATGGGGGGTAAGCCGCTATGAGACCACCGAAGCCTTCGAAGCGCGGCAGGGCCCCAACGCCCGCGGTGTCGTGACGATTCAGTATCCGGAAGAAAAAATGGCAGTCCCCGAGCGCTTCCGCTTTATTCCCTTCTTGGTTATCAACGACGCCGATCATCCGGAAGCGCCTGGCGACGACTGGTGCACAAGCTGCGGTATCTGTGCCAAAGTTTGCCCACCCCAGTGCATCTGGATCGAACGGACCAACGACCCGGAGACGGGTCGCCCCGTTCCGCAGCCCAAGAACTTTTACATTGACATCGATATTTGCATGAACTGCGGCTACTGTGCCGAGTTTTGCCCCTTCGATGCAATCAAGATGGACCACGACTATGAGCTGGCTAGCTACGATCGCACCACCCGCCATGTCTTCGACAAGGATGTGCTCTCCAAGCCGGTCAGCTATTGGCAAGAGATTGCACCGACCCGTGCAGAGGAAGAGCGACTAGGCCGTGAGGCCAAAGAAGCCGCCAAAGGCAAGAAGAAAAAGCGCAAGAAGTAAACAATGTCAAGCAAATGAATTGAGGCGGCCAGCAGGATCGGTCGCCTCGCTTGATATGGGGCCCACTTATGGCAGAGGGAAACTCCCAGCGCGTTGATCCAGACCAACTGATGGAACAGGCTGCGCTGCTCTTCTACAAGCACACGCAGTACGCTGCCGCCGCCAGTGTGTTTTCGCTCCTGGTGATGCGTACCCCAAACCATCCGATGGCCTGGTTTGGCCTGGGTCAAGCCATTATGTTTCAGGCGCAGCAGTCTCTCGACGTGCTCGATCTGGTTCTAGCGGTAAGTTGTTTCAAACGCGCTCTGCACAACAAAGCCGACAATCAGATGGCTGACGAGGCCATCCACATCATCATTGACCGTTCGCCACTCACACAAGAGCTTGTCGAGGCGGTTCGCCCGTTTGGCAGCCAATTCCAGCGCCTTCTCGCCTTCGCTGATTTCACCCCCGATCAACTGTATGATGCGCTCAAAACCATCAATGATTGGAAGGAGCGCACTCAGATTGTGATGTTCTTGGGCGAGCAGAATATGCCCATCCTGACCCCGCTGTTGATTGGTGCCATTCGCTATGATCCCCATCCTGACGTGGTGATGGCCGCCCTGAAACGGATCGGGCGCATGGGAGACCAACCTGGCGTCCGTGAGTGCCTGGAAGAAATTGTGGCAACGGAACGCTGGCGGGACGTTGAACCCTATGTGTCAATCGCATTGAGTGCCATTCACGCGCCCTGGTCCACCAGTTTGCAGGAGCAGATTGAGCGCAAGAAGTCATCGCCTTCGGATGACAAAGCATCCTAGCAATGCCCATCAGAGCATGCTAAAATCGGCTTAAAGGCAATAAAGTTCATCAATATCTTGTAAATAACCACGACTAGAGCGCTCCCAACGCTTAGTTCCAAAACGACCTTCACAACTCCAAAGGACAACCTGATGGCAGAGGCACCCACACTCGAAGACAAAATCATGGCGGAACTGTCCACCGTCATCGAACCTGAACTACACCGCGACCTCGTCACCTTGGAAATGATCCACAGCCTCAGCGTGACCGACAGCGCTGCAGAATTCACCATCCGCTTGACCACCCCCGCCTGCCCACTCAAGCATCAGATGGAAGCGGAGGCGACCGAAGCGGTGCTGCGTGTACCGGGCATTGAGTCTGTTAAAGTCAATTTCGATGCACAAGTGACCGGCAATCCGCGCAACATGGGCCGCATGAGTGTACCGATCAAAAACCTGATCGCCGTGAGCAGCGGCAAGGGAGGGGTCGGCAAGAGCACCGTGTCGGTCAACCTGGCCATTGCGCTGGCCCAAACCGGCGCTACGGTCGGCTTGATGGATGCTGACATCACCGGGCCGAACATCCCAACGATGCTGGGCATCGATCAAATGCCACCCGCCAGCAACAACAAGTTGGTTCCCGCAGAAATTCATGGGCTTAAAGTGATCAGCATGGGCTTCCTGGCTGATCCCGGTAAACCGCTAGTGTGGCGAGGCCCGATGATTCACGGCGCTATTCGCCAGTTCTTCTCGGATGTCGCTTGGGGCGAACTCGACTACATGGTGATCGACCTACCACCTGGCACGGGTGATGCGCAGTTGTCACTCGCGCAATCCACACCGCTGACAGGCGCTGTCATCGTCACTCAACCACAAGACGTGGCCGTTGGCGATGCGGTGCGCGGCCTAGCCATGTTTGAGACGGTTAACGTACCCATCATTGGGGTCATTGAGAATATGTCCGGCGAATTCTTCGGTGAGGGTGGTGGCCAGAAGATGGCTGAGGCGCGCGGCGTCCCCTTCCTGGGCAGCGTCCCGCTCGATCCGCAGGTCCGGATTGGTGGCGACAGCGGCGAACCGATTGTCGCCAATCAGCCTGATTCGCCCGCAGCCGAGGCCTTCCAGCACATTGCCCAGCAGGTGGCTGCCCGCATTAGCGTGATCAATTTCGAGGCCGACGATAACGTCATCCCGCTCAATCTAATCGGCTAAAGGCAGAAGAACCGATCCCAAGGCGACTCACACGAGTCGCCTTTTTTCTTTTGGGGTATTGGGCCAATGCTTGCAGTTTGCCTTATCTCTTCTTACACTTATAGCCAATTCTGAATGAGTCCATTCAGGGCGAACCCCTGTTCGCCCTTCAACCTAACGTTCGTCACAGCTAGAGGAGACTCTCCGTGACTGTCCAAGACCTACCAAACCTCGCCGCCGAATCAAACATCATCGGTGTGCGGTTCACCAAAGTTGGAAAACTATTTCACTATGACTGCTCGGATTTCCCAGAGGTACAACCCTCCGATTATGTCCTTGTGAACACCCCGCGTGGGCGCAAAATGGGCCAGGTGATCGGTTATGTACCCGCCGAGCAAGCGGATAAGATCAGTGCCAAATCCATCATCGGGCCAGCCACGCCGCGCGACCTGATGATGAAAAAGCTGTGGGAAGCCAAAGAAGTCGAAGCCTTGATCGACTGTCGTGAGATGGTCAGCACCTTCGGCGGCTTCGATGGCGTCAAGTTTGTCAAGGCATCCTACAACTACGATGGAAGTGTACTGACCTATCTGTACACGACCGAGGAAGACCATGTCAATACAGGGCGTCTGCGGCGCAAACTGGAACAGCACCGTAATACCCGCGTCGAGATGCGGCGCATTGGCGCGCGGGATGCGGCCAAACTACTGGGTGAATATGGTGCTTGCGGCGGCCCGCGCTGCTGCTCAACCCACCTGACTGAGTTCAGCCCCATTTCAATCAAGATGGCCAAAGCGCAGGGCATTTCGCTCAACCCCTCTGAGATCACCGGGATGTGCGGCCGCCTGCGCTGCTGCCTGGTCTATGAATATGAGCAATACGTTGAGGCGACCAAGCAGCTTCCTCGTAACAACAAGATCATCGGTACACCACACGGCGAAGGTCGCGTGATTGATGTGAACCCGCTCAAGGGGACTGTTACCGTGATCGTGGAGGAAAGCCGCCACGAAGTACCCAAAGACCAGATTATCCCGCTTGAGGAGCTGCGCGCCCTGCAAGAAAAGGCCGCCGCTGGCTGCGCCAAAGAGGGCCAAGCCGGGCCCTGTGAATGCGGTGCACGCGTTCGCTCAGGCGACAACTCCAATCAGGAGACCAAAGCGGAGGCCCCTCCAGAGCGCCCCCAAGACGACCAAGCCCAGCAGGATAGACCCCGCCGTCGTGGCTCAGGCCGTTCACGCGGTGGATCAGGACGTGATTCCAAAGGCGGCGGATCGAACCGTCGGCGCCGCCGTCGTAAGCCATCCTCCAACAATAAGCAATCTTAAGGCAAAGAGAGCATAGTCATGACCATCAATTTCACCGCACGCACCGAAGAGCTGACTCCGGCAATGATTGAGCAGCGCCGAGACTTTCATCGTCACCCCGAGTTGGCCTTTCAAGAAGTTCGCACGGCTGGCATCGTCGCCAAGACCCTTGGCGAGCTGGGCCTGGAAGTGCAGACGGGCATCGGCAAGACCGGTGTAGTCGGCATTTTGGAAGGGGATCATGAAGGCCCAACGCTGTTGATCCGCGCTGACATGGATGCACTCCCGATTCTGGAAGCCAACGAGACCGATTACGTCTCTGAGACGTCCGGGGTGATGCACGCCTGCGGCCATGATGGCCACACCGCCATCGGCCTGACGGTAGCGAAAATGCTCAGCGAGTACCGGGGTGATATTCATGGCCGTGTGAAGTTCGTCTTCCAGCCCGCCGAAGAAATCGGTCAGGGCGCCAAGGCAATGGTCGATGATGGCGCCTTGAAAGACCCACGCCCCGACTTCACGATTGGGCTGCATCTGTGGAATGAAGTCGAAGTCGGCACAGTCGCCGTAATGGACGGCCCTAGCATGGCAGCAGCCGATCTATGGACTTGCGTTATCACTGGTTACGGGGGGCACGGTGCACTACCGCACCAAACCCAAGACCCGATTGTGGCCGCCGCACAGATTGTCTCAGCCGTTCAGACCATCGTCAGCCGCAACACCGATGCGATTGACGCCGCCGTCGTGACAGTCGGCTCGATCAAGGGGGGCGATGCCTTCAACGTGATCCCCGCTACAGTCGAATTGAAAGGCACGATCCGCACCTTTACCAAAGCGACCAAAGCCATCGTCCACCAACGCCTGCGTGAGATCTGCGAAGGTGTAGCCCAGGCGATGGGCTGCACAGCTGACCTTGAGATTGACGAGCGAACCATTGCTGTCCACAATGACCCAGAGATATCTGGACGGGTGCGCAGGGTCGCGGTTGATCTGTTCGGAGAAGAAGCAGTGCGCTCTGATGTGCGGACGATGGGCGCTGAGGACGTGTCCTGCTTCATGGATGACATCCCTGGCTGCTACTTCTTCGTTGGTTCGGCCAATCGTGAGCGCGACCTGGCCTATCCGCATCACAATCCACGCTTTGACTTCGATGAACAGGCCCTGACGATTGGCGCGGCTCTGTTGGCCTCAGCCGCCGCCGAATTTATGATCCCTGGAGAGTAGCATCAAGCTATGCCGATCCATGTGATAGTTGGTGCCCAATGGGGCGATGAGGGTAAAGGGCGCGTCGTTGACTACTTCGCCGCGCAGAGTGACATCACAGCACGCTACGCTGGCGGCGATAATGCAGGTCACACTGTACGTGTTGGCGATGAGACTTATAAGTTACATTTGGTGCCGTCGGGCATCCTGTATCCCAATGGTATCTGCGTGCTGGGCGGTGGCATGGTGATCAATCCGCTGACCCTGATGCGTGAGCTTAAACAGCTCGCTGATCGTGGCATTGACATCGCGCCTGAGCGTATCTGGATCGCCGAAAACGCCCATTTGATCACCCCGGCACATGTCGCGCTTGACGGCGCTCGCGAGGCGCAGCGCGGCTCCGCTGCGATCGGCACCACCAAACGCGGCATCGGTCCGGCCTACACCGATAAGGCCGCGCGCAGCGGGCTGCGGGCCGGTATGATGGCAAACGCGGACCTGTATCGTGAGCGACTAACCGAGCACCTGATCACCCACAACAAAACGCTTGAGGCCCTCTACGGTGCTGCCCCCCTGGATGTGGACGAAGCGGCAGCCCCACTCCTTGAAGCGGCTGCGTTTCTAGCGCCTTACCTGACCAACGTGCCGCTGGCCCTGAATGAGGCCCTGAGAGACGGGAAGTCTGTTCTGGCAGAGGGTGCCCAGGGCACGCTGCTCGACCTTGATCATGGCAGTTACCCTTATGTCACCAGTTCGTCAGCCACCGTTGGCGGCGTAATGACCGGGTTGGGGGTCGGCCCAAAGGTTATTGAGCGCGTCACCGGGGTCGTCAAGGCCTACAGTACTCGTGTCGGGGGTGGCCCCTTCCCAACCGAATTGACGGGTGCCTTGGGCGACCAACTGCGCGGTACAGGGGCCAATCCCTGGGATGAATTTGGCACGACCACCGGACGGCCTCGCCGCACTGGCTGGCTCGATGTGGTTGTGCTGCGCTATGCGGCCCGCATTAACGGGCTGACTGATCTAATCGTCACCAAGTTAGACATTCTGAGCGGTTTTGACAGCCTACAGATCGCTGACCGCTACACTTTGGATGGCACTGAAATCCGCGAACTACCCAGTGATCATGCCCGGTTGGCAGATGTGACCCCCATTTATGGGCATCTTCCGGGTTGGCACCAGGATATCATGCAAGTGACGGACTTTGAAGCCCTGCCAGATGCAGCGCAGGATTACATCCGGCGCATTGAAACGCTGACGGATTTACCCATTAGGCAGGTGACGGTTGGCCCTGCACGAGCGCAAGCCATCAACCGCTAGGGCACAGCATCCGGATCGTTAGGTTTCTGGCAGATTTGGGTATGCTGCTGTAAACTATGGGCACCTTTCAAATAGAACAGATGCTCAACTTTTTCAGGTTTACAGGTAAAAGCAATAGGCATGGTAAGGAGACAAAGCACTATGGCTGATGAAGGCCGGTTGGCTTCCCTCGACAAGACCCTGAAAGACCTCACTAAGAAGTACGGTGATGGCACAATTATGCGCCTTGGCGAAGCCACCCATATGAACGTTGATACCATCCCGACCGGTTCCTTGTCGGTGGATATTGCTCTCGGTGTAGGTGGTGTACCACGCGGCCGTGTCGTTGAAATCTATGGGCCGGAGTCCTCAGGTAAGACGACGGTCTGCTTGCACATCATCTCGCAAGCCCAACGACGCGGCGGCATCTGCGCCTTCATCGACATGGAGCACGCGCTCGATCCGCGTTACGCCGAAGTGATCGGGGTCGATATCAACGAGTTGTATATCAGCCAGCCCGATACCGGCGAACAGGCGCTTGAGATTGCCGAAGCCCTAGTTCGCTCCGGAGCCGTTGATGTGATTGTTTTGGACTCTGTAGCAGCGCTCGTCCCACGCGCCGAGATCGAAGGCGAGATGGGCGACAGCCACGTGGGCTTACAAGCACGATTGATGAGCCAGGCGCTCCGCAAGCTGTCTGGGGCCATCAAGCAAAGCAACACCTGTATGATTTTTACCAATCAGCTTCGTGAAAAGATCGGCGTGATGTTTGGCTCGCCTGAGACGACCTCAGGTGGCCGCGCCTTGAAATTCTACGCCACGATGCGGCTCGACATCCGCCGCATCCAGGCCATTAAGAAGAGTGGAGATGTAGTCGGCAACCGGACCCGCATCCGTGTCACCAAAAACAAGGTGGCCCCGCCGTTCCGGGAGGCTGAGTTCGACATCATGTATGGTGAAGGCATTAGCTATGAAGGCGACTTACTCGACCTTGCGACCGAACTCAACTTCATTGAGAAGCGCGGCGCCTTCTATCGCTATAATGACGAACTAATCGGGCAAGGGCGCGAGAACTCAAAAGAGTTCCTCCGGCAAAACCCCGAGTATTGTGACGTACTCGATCAGGCTGTTCGCGAAGCCTATGGCTTACCGCCGGTAACTGTGCCCGCTGTTGAGGAGTAGTCACTCATCACAGCCGCCTGAAAGCAAGACGACCAACAGAATCGTTGCGACACTAGGCTTTTGGGCAGTTACTCTTGCTAGCTGCAAGAGCTAATTGATAAACAATTTCATTGTGGCTAACGGCCGCCTCCGAGTAGGAGGTGGCTTCGCCCCGTTAACGTCAGAATGATGAGCTTATGTCGCAGCCGCGAAGAAGATTTCCGGCTGCGTGTTGTTTTTGGGTAAGATACAGTCGTTTATGGCAGGGACGATTACTGGATTGGTGATACAAAAGCGTAACAAGGAACGCGTCAATGTGTTCCTTGATGGTGAGTTCGCCTTTGGCCTGGCCTTGACACATGCGCTGGGGCTGCACAAAGGTCAGCACCTCAGCGATGAAGACCTGCAACGCCTACAGGCTTTGGATGAGGTCGAAGTCGCGCGCGAAACAGCCTTGAATTACCTATCCTACCGTCCACGCAGCACCAGTGAGGTCCGTGCGAAACTCAGCGAGAAGGGCTACAGCGAAGCCGCAATTGAAACGGCGATCAATCGCTTGACTGAGGTGGGTCTGCTGGATGACGCCGCCTTCGCCCGCTTCTGGCTGGATAACCGCGATCGCTTTAAGCCGCGCGGGGCGCGTGCTCTGCGCTTTGAACTCCATCAAAAAGGTATTCCAGACGACATCATTAACCTTGTCTTGGAAGACCTGGATGAAAGTGAAGCCGCCTATCGGGCGGCTCACGGCCGTATGGCCCGCTATGCTCAGGCTGACCAGCAGACCTTCAACAAGAAGCTGGGCGATTTCCTGGCCAGGCGGGGATTTAGCTACGACATTATCCGTGATGTTCTGGACCGCCTTTGGGCAGAAACCCAGAACGACAACGTTCATGATGACTAACATCATCACTCAGGAGGATCAAATACGATGGACATTGGCAATCCGCTGATTCTCATCATAAGCACCTTAATAGGCGCGGGGATCGGCATAGGGGGATTTTACTTTTGGCAGTTGCAAACCGGGAAAAGCCGGGTTGATGAAGCCGAGGCAGAAGCCGACGACATCAAGCGCAGAGCCGAGAGCGAGGCAAAACAGATCATAGATGAAGGGCGAGCCGAGGCTCGCCAGCAGCGCGAAGAGGCAGATACTGAAGTCCAACGGCGGCGACGCGATGTGCGCTCCGAAGAGGACCGACTCCAGAGCCGCCGCGATCAACTTGATAAACGCGTGGAGAAGCTCGAACAGCGTGAGGCCCAGATCAATCGGCGCCAGAGCCGCCTCGATAAGCAGTACAACGAACTCGAAAAGCTGAAGACCACGCGCATGCAGGAGCTGGAGCAAATCGCCGAGATGACACGCGATGAAGCCCGCGAGCATCTGCTGGAGATGGTGGAAGATACCACGCGCAACGACATGGCCCGCCGGATGCGCGAGATTGAAGACGAACTGAGCCTGGAGGCCGACAACAAGGCCCGCAAGTTGATCGCGCTAGCGGTGCAGCGGGTGGCCTCAGAATATGTGGCAGACATCACCATCTCGGTGGTCCCGCTGCCTAGTGATGAGATGAAGGGCCGCATCATCGGGCGTAATGGCCGCAACATTCGTGCCTTTGAGCAGGCCAGCGGGGTCGATGTGATCGTGGACGATACGCCGGAAGCCGTTACCATCAGCAGCTTCGACCCGGTCCGGCGCGAGGTTGCTCGCCGCGCACTGGAGAAGCTGGTCAACGATGGGCGTATCCACCCAGCCCGGATTGAAAAGCTGATCCAGGACGCTCACAAAGAGGTCGATACGATCATCCGTGAGGAAGGTCAGCGAGCCTGCTTTGAGGCAGGTGTCCCAGGCCTCCACCCAGAGATCATCAAGACGCTGGGGAAACTTAAGTTCCGTACCAGCTATGGTCAGGAGCAGTTGGCCCATGCCGTCGAAACCGCGCGCCTCTCGGCGGTCCTGGCTGCTGAACTCGGCTCCAACGTTGACATCGCCAAGGCAGGCGGCCTGCTGCACGACATCGGTAAAGCGATGGATCATGAAGTTGAAGGGACTCACGCGCTGATCGGCGCGGAGTTCTGCCGCCGTTACGGTGTATAAGAGATTGTGGTCAACTGCATTGCCTCCCATCACCACGAGGTCCCTCAGGACTCTGTCGAGGCGATCATCGTCGAGGCCGCAGACGCGATCAGTGGGGCACGGCCTGGTGCACGGCGCGAAAGTCTGGAGAACTACCTCAAGCGGGTCCGCTCGCTGGAAGACATCGCGAATTCTTTTGATGGTGTCAGTCAGAGCTACGCGTTGCAGGCCGGTCGCGAGGTTCGCATCATCGTCAAGCCGGATGAAATCGACGATCTAGCCTCGCTGCGCTTAAGCAAGGATATTGCCCGCACGGTCGAAGAAACGATGCAATACCCTGGGCAGATCAAAGTGACCGTCATCCGCGAGACGCGGGCGGTCGACTACGCAAAATAGATCAGCTTGATGGGGCAGGCGCTCAATCCGTCTGCCCCATGATGTTGTCGTAGTGTGACTTGAGTTCTGCGTGATAGCGTTCCCAGGTCTGGTTTTCGACGTAGGCACGTGCCGACGCCCCCATTGCCTGTCGTAGCGCCGCGTCCTCATAAAGTTGTAGCAGGTTCTCTGCCAGCGTATCCGGATCACGGATCGGAACGACGAACCCATCCTTACCATCGCGAATCTCCGCACCGACATTCTCAGTTGTGATGACCGGCAATCCACAGGCTGCCGCTTCATAGACCACCATCCCAAATCCATCCTGGATGGACGGCAGCACAAACACCGACGACTGCTGATAAAGACGGACCAACTGGTGATGGGGCACAAAGCGCTCATAACGATACAGCCCACTGTATGTTGGCAAGAAAGACTGACTGTCTGGGAAGGTGCCACCCACCAGCAGCAGTTCTGCGTTGGGGAGTGCGAGGCGCTTGAAGGCTTCCAACAGATATTGCACGCCCTTCTGCAAACTGATCGACCCAACGAATATGATGCGGAAGACGTCGTCCTGCTTGGCTGAAGGGTCCGGTGCAAAAACAGCCGGATCGAAGCCAAAATGCACACGCCGCAGCTTTTGCTCTGGCACGCTGTTTTCGATCATGGTGCGCCATACGAACTGGGAGGGCACCATGATGATGTCCGCCTCTTCATACTCCGCCAGGTGTTTGTCGATCACTCGTTGATTGCTATCAGGTAAGCGCAGCCCATGACGCTCGTACTCCTCGCTCAGTAGTGTCTCATGGGCAATGGGATGTGCCGTCGAACGCTCCACGATGGTTGTCATGCCATGCTGCTTGGCCTTGCGCATCGAATAGAGGCCAAAGTGATTGAACACATGGAAAATGTCGCCGCCATCCACAAAACGGCGAGCCGCCCAATCGAACCAGTTGTCACGCACCAAATAAGATAAATAGAGATTACCCGCCCCAGGAAGACGCGAGATAGCCTGCCCCGCCAACTCGGGCAGCAGGATCTGTCGTACCTGCTCGCGCGGGATCCCTTCTTCCAGGCGATTGAAAATCGTCGTGATGAAACGCTTCAGATAGCCTGCTCGATGCACCCCGCGCACCAAATGGTAAGCATGGAACGGGCCACCTGATGAGACGATCACTTGGATGGGTTGTGTCATAGACGCGCCTTCATTAGTTGAGTCGCACAGGCCCTCATGCTACAATGGCCAGCGCTTTCTCGCTACCCATCACTCAAGCAACCACATGACTGAAACTGTTGGCTGGATGGCCAGCCCCTCTGCCCTCAAGCTGGATTATCTGAAACACCATGCGATTGGATCAACAGCCCTCGATATCGGCTGCGGTCGGGGTTGGTATGCCTCAGCGCTGGCTGATGCTGGTTTCAGGGTGACTGGCATGGATCAGACTAAGCGGGTTGACGACGAACGCATCCACGTGATTGAAGGCGAGATTCAAGCGCCGCTGCCTTTCGATGATGCCAGCTTCGATACAGTCCTGATGTTCGACATCCTGGAGCATCTTGGTGAAGAGGCTGCGATCCTGGATGAGGTAGCGCGCGTCTGCCGCCAGCGCCTGATCTTATCGGTGCCACACGCGGATGCGGGACCACTGCCTCAATATGGCCTGACCTACCTGCACTACATTGACGACACGCACTGCCGTGAATACCTACCCAACGCCTTGGGGGACCTGCTCACTGGGCACGGATTTCAGACGGTTAGCCTCCAACTAGAGGGGCAGCCTACCATCCCACTCGCCTTCTCAGAGTTCGTGCGCGGTGGGGCGGTCGTCAGGCAATGGGTGAGGTACGCTATCACGGCCTTGTATAAAATTGGGCTGATTTACAACGACCATATCGCTGGAGACATCTTCTACGTTGGTGACCGAACCCCCTCTGTCTGAGTCTGCTGCCATCCTGACGATTCAGGCGGCCAGCCCCGGCGGCGTGCCTGCGCTGGTCGATCTGACCTATCGTCTATTCAGCGAGTGGGGTTACGCTCCGGTAGTCTATCGGGCTGATTTTGCTGAAGGCAAACCGACCTTATTGCAGCGGCTGGCGCTCACCTTGCGTCGTTGGCGCGCCCAGCCCATTGAGGAACGCGGACTCAACACGATGATCGTTCCTGCGCCGCCGCTGCCCCTATGGGCCTTTTATGCGGTGCCGCAGTTCCTGGGCGGCCCCTTGTTGGGCCAACATGATCAACTGATGGTGATTTCCGGCAGCGCTCATGTCGCCCTGCCTGCGGCCCTTCGAGGCATTCCCTACACGTTGTGGGTCGCGACTCTATATCAAGACGAACTGCGTGCCAAAGCTGATCAGGAAGATGGCTGGGCAAAAGGCGTCCTGAACAGCCCCACCTGGCCACTCCTGCTCGCTCAAGAGAGGCTAGCCCTGCGACGGGCCGGGCGCATCCTGGCCTTGAGTCCTCACACTGCTGAGCGCATCCAAACCCTGCTACCGGAAGCGGCAGACCGGATCGAAACGGTGCTCTACCCG